>JBLNGL010000125.1:0-4619 GCA_050264735.1 Ignavibacteria bacterium
TGTATTGCAGTGCGTCAGTACGGCAGATTTATTTCTAAAAATTTTTAATCCGTTATCGGCAATTCTTCTGCATTTTTCAATATCCTCAAGGTGTATTTGTTTTGCTTCCTCCAAAAGAAACCTGTACAGGTTTTTATCATCCTTGTAATTATCAAAGGTTTTTTTTATGGCATTTAAAGCATGGAAAAAATTTACAGCAGTGGGACGGGTGCTTGCCAGTCTATTATATGCTTTTATAAATGCTTCTTCTTTTATATTACCGGCTTCATTAATTGAAAGAGCGGCGCCATAGGCAGCTGCAATGCCGATTGCAGGTGCTCCTCTTATTTCGAGGTGTTCAATAGCTTCTGCAATTCTTTCATAATCCGCAGTTTCAATGTACTGTTCCTGCAGAGGAAGTTTTGTCTGATCAAGAAAAACAAATTTATCGTTTATAAAATCCAGCGAGAAATAGCTATTCTTTTTCATTGAATCTTGAAAGTTTAAGAAATTCTCTGAATCTATCCTGAACCCGCAGATACTGCAGATCTTCCAATCCCTTTGTACTGAATTTTTCAACACAGAAGGAAGCCATTGCACTTCCGTAAATTACGGCACACTTCATATTCTCAGGACTCAAGTCTTGGGTTTTATGCAGGTATCCGGTAAAGCCGCCTGCAAAAGTATCGCCGGCGCCTGTAGGATCATAGATCATTTCCATCGGGTATGCGGGAGCGGAAAAAATTATTTCATCGGTAAACAGTAGCGCTCCGTGCTCCCCTTTTTTAATAATTAAAATTTCCGGCCCCATTTCTCTTATTTGCCTGGCTGCTTTAATCAAATTAGGATCCTGCGCTAAAAGTCTTGCTTCAGAATCATTAATGATTAATACATTAACTTTTTTTAATAATTTTATGAGCTCATCTTTTTTACCCTGAATCCAGTAGTTCATCGTATCGCAAACAACAAAATGGGGATTTATCATTTGATCCAGAACCCGGAGCTGAAGGACAGGATCAATATTCCCAAGGCATACAAACCTGGCTCTCTTACATTTTTCAGGGATAACAGGATTAAAGGATTCAAATACATTTAATTCGGTTAGAAGAGTATCACGCACATTTAAATCATAATGATATTTCCCGCTCCAGCGGAAGGTTTTACCTCCCGGAACAATCTGAAGACCTTCAAGATCAATATTATGATCTTCAAAGAGCCGGATATATTTTCCCGGAAAGTCCTCGCCCACCACTCCAACCATATAAATTGGTCCGCTGAAATAGCTTGCTGCCAATGAAATATATGTTGCAGAGCCTCCCAAAGCTTCTTCGACTCTGTCGAAGGGAGTAGCAACAGTATCAAGCCCCAATGATCCGACAACCAAAAGTCCCAATTTATCCTCTTAAAATTCTAATTAATATTATCAAAAATAATTAAACAGCATGTTAAAGCATAGTTTTCTAATTTGACTTAAAGTTTAAATCATTTTGGATAGAATTTTAAAATGTTAAGTTTTGATAAAAAATAAGTTAATAGTAATAACATAGAACTCCTAACGGAGTTCGATTTTCTGAGTCTAGGGGTCTCTTACAAACATATAACTCCTAACGGAGTTATAAATCGAAAATATTTCTGGAAACAACTCCGGAGCAGTTGAAAATCATAAAGGAGTTAAAAAACGGAATAATTTGAAGACAACTCCGGAGGAGTTGAATGTTTGTAGAAAAAAATAAAGAAATAATATTTGTGCTCCGTAGGAGCACTATGTTAAATGTGCTTACCTCAATTCTAAGAATTTAAAAGGTTTTGGACAGATATGGTTTAAATCCTAAAAATCTATTTCGATCAAATTCAGAAATATCAGTTTATTAAGGAAATAATCTGTTATGATATCTACGGATCTTGCCTGTCCAGGCCATGCAAATAAAGATTTTGCTTCTTCAGGTTTAGCCCACTTATATTCACAATGCTCATCACAGATTTTTATTGTTGAATTCTTTTTAACTTTTGCCGTAAAGACCGGGAGCAGGGAAATACAATCCTTTTCATGAGAATAAAATGGATTAACATTCGGGATAACCCAAAGGTTTAAAGGAATCAAGCCGGTTTCCTCTTTTATTTCCCTTAAGGCCGTCTCAAATGCTTTCTCCTTTTTTTTAATTTTACCTGTCACCATCTGCCACAAACCCGGATAAATTTCTTTTTCCCCTCTTTTTAAAAGAAGAAATTCAATACCGTCATCCGCTTCGCGGAAAACATGGACTTCAACCATGTTGGAAATTATCTTCATTTTTATCCTCTTATATTTAAAAATGCATGTTTGCATGACTGCATGGATTATAAAATTCAAAATGTTCAAAATACCATGAATCCATGCATCCATGCACAAACACATGAAAACGTCAGAAATACGCCCTCACTTCAGCTCTGGCAGTATGGACAGCCCTGTTTCCGCCCTGGAGCCTTGCGTCATAACCTATAGTAGACTGCAGGTAAGAAGCTAATCTATAATCAAAGTTAAGCCTCCAGAAATAATTTCTGCCGATTAAATTTCCCCCTGTCAATTCAAAAGGGAGAAAGTTTTCCGTAGTATTCGAAGTCAGCTCATTTCTTTCAAACTCAATCCTCAATCTTCCCGAGCCTGCAAGAGATAAAATAAACCTTAAAGCCTGCCCGTTCAAATCTATTACCGTTGGATTTTCGGGAAACTCATCGGTGTTTCTTCCGACCTTAAATCCGAATCCGACTTCAACATTTTTTACGGGTGTATATGAAAAATCACTATTGATATTATTGCTTGTAATTAATCTTTTTCTGTTGGAATTACCAGGCGCATCAACATTATCGGTCAAATTAACAAAATCCGTCTGATTGCTTAATTCCTTGATCATTTTGAAACGGATTCGCATGCTCCTTTCCCTGTTAAACGATTTTTCTAGACCTCCGCTGAACTGATTCATTCTTTTTGCTTGTGTAAACCTGAAACGGAAAGAAAGCTCCTGGCTGTTTTCGAACAGAAACAGATCCTGCTGTATGAAATTGGCTCCGCTGATTGTCTTTTCAGAATTTTGAAATGCAGAAAAATTAAGGAAATAAATTTTCTTATAATCCTCTTCGCGGCTCTTCTCTTCCACTCTCCAGAAAGTTTCAGTGGACAAGGGGGAAAGAAGAGCAGAAATCAGTGAATTATCCTTAAAGATTTTCCCAAAATAAATTTTCCATCTTGTGCTTGTCCTTAGATCAATTACAGGAAAGAGTTCATCGGTCGGCAGCATCACCAGGATATATTCTCCGTCAAAAAGAGCAAGTTCAAACTCATTCTCCTCCGGGATGCCGTTATTGTTCAGATCCCCTATATACCTGAAGTTCCCCTGACCCTCTTCCACTTTTAAAAAAACTCTTTCAAAACGGGCAGATCTTAAAGTTGAAATTTCATAAAAAAAATCGCCGCTGACCGGTTCCCAGAAATTAAAATTAGTCTGCGAACGGACAAGAATCGTTTCATTATTCAGCAATCCGGTTTCTGCAAATTCCTTTTCATATTTCTTTTTGCGGTAGGTAAAATTCAATGTTGAATTTACCTCTTTAATCCCGTTGTATTTGAGTTCATAGAACTGTGCATATGAATTTGATTCCTTCAGCAGAATACCGTTTAAAGGAAAAAAATCTTCTCTGAAAGAATATTTGAAGGAAAAATCAAAGCCGTCAAGCTCCGCAAGAGCAATAAAAGGATTTATTTCATTAAATCTTAAACTTCCCGTTAACAGGGAATCCTTCCCTGATAGTTTATCTTTTTTATCTTCAGCAAAAAACTCCAAACCCGGCTTCAGCTTCCATAATTGATAATATCCGATTCCTCTTTGTCTTGCCCATTTTGATTTTAATGTAAGATTTTTCGATTCCACATAATCAAAGTTATAATCCAGGGAATAAGATTCTTTATCTGAGAAAAGCAGATAATTGTTGTATCTAGTCGAGTTAAAATCGTCTCCCCTCTTAAGAAATCCGATAGTTGAGTTCAAATTTAATTCCTTGATGGGGATCAAACTTGCTCCCATTTCCCTCAGCTGTTCATCCTCTTGTTCTTCCGTAGAAAAGATATTATAATTTCTATTGAATTCTATTTCATTCAGCCTGTCGGGCGAAGTAAATTTTTTCTGAATGAACCTGTCTTTGTAAGATAACCCGGCTTTACCAAGATTGAGATCTCCAACCTTTATTTCTTTCGGATTAACCTTGAGAAATATATTTGTTGCATAGCCGTAATTATCATCATCGTCTAATGAGGAGAAGCGGTTTTTATCCCAAAAGCTTCCTCCGTATTCCAGGTTAAGCTGAACATCTTCAAAGGGTTTAATATCAAGTACAATATTTCCGACCTGCTTGTGCTCCGGCAGCGGAAGGAAAATCACAGGGAGATAACCTCCCTGACCAATTCCTTTGAAAGTGTATATACCCAGACTTTCCCTGCTGTAATCTCCTTTACCCTCTCCGACGAAACTGAAAATTACATTGTACACCGCATTAGGATTGCCGGGATTATACCTGTAATAAGAATATTGAGCCGAATCTATTAAAGTATCGATTTTTTCATAAGCACCTTTTATAACTCCTAAGGAATCCGGTACAGCCAGAAGCAC
>JBLNGL010000126.1:0-5162 GCA_050264735.1 Ignavibacteria bacterium
ATTCTTCATTATCTGCAGTGCTGCCTGTAAGGTAGAATTTTGCTTTATAAGTCCCGTTCAGCTTTTGAATCAATGTAATATATTTCAATAAAGACCAGCGGTTCTGAATTTTTCCGGCACCCACATGCAGCCCGATCAGCAGCTCATTTGCATTTAGCCCAATTTCTTTTACAAAAGCTTTTGCTTCCGACAAATCGTCGTTGTCAAAAGTAATTTCGGAATGAAAATCGTTTGTATTGATTCCAAAAGGTCTGACAATATCCAGGCTTCTCTCCGCAACGTTAGAATCGGGATGCTTTCTCCAATCAAGAACAACTCTTCTATCGAATAGGAAACTGCTCCGGTTATATTTTCCGTCAAGAAAACTCGGTCCGATCCTGGTTTTTGCATTTGCGAACCTTGCCAGAAGATTGCTAGTGAAAGATATTGAAACAACAACCGGGACTATTGCCACATCGTATTCTTCCCTTAAAATATCCATAAGCTCCTTTAAATAAGAGGGTTTTAGAAGCTTTTTTTTATCAAAGATAAATATTCTATCCACAAATCTGTTTTTAACAAGACCCGGATAGTTGAAAGGACTGACGATAAGCGTTATGCTGGAATATGGATACTTTTCTTTAATTGCCCTGAAAAGCGAGACCCCAATAAGGAGATCGCCTAACTGGTTATGCTGCCGGATTAAAATAAACTTCCTGGGATTTTCTAAAACTAAGCTGGGGTTTTCAGGAAGCGATAAAATTCGTTCGCAGGTTCTGTAAATAACTTTAGAAAATAAATTATCCTTAGCCATCCGGATTCAGGTTTTATCATTTTTTTCTGAACTGTTATCTATCTCTTTATATTTAGCATCTTCAACATTTTCGTATTTAGATTTCGGTTGATGCATTTTGTCGTAAGTTCTCCCGGAGCCGGTAAGGACTCTGAAAAAAAATTTTACCACACCGTAGACTATAAACAGGATCAAAAGAAATAAAATAAAACGTATCACTACATCCTCGATTAAACTGCAAATTATCTGGTTATTGCGGAAAAGTATTCTATGAACCCGCGATCTTCGCGGAATATTTGGATAAACAATTCATTGAAATCATCTTCGTTGTTTACAAAGTCAATTTCGGTTGAATTAACTATCAGCAGAGGAGTTGCATTATATCTGAAAAAGAAATGATTATAAGCATCGCTGAGCTCTTCGATATAACCCCTGGTTAAGTTTCTTTCTATTCTCCTGTTTCTTTTTTTAATATTGTACATTAACCTGTCTATACTTGACTGAAGATAAACAACCACATCTGGTTTTCTTAAATTCCTGGCAAGGAGCGGGAAGAGGGTTTCATATAATTTCAATTCTTCTTCATTTAAATTCAAGTATGCAAAAATTTTATCTTTTTCAAAAAGATAGTCGCATACTATGAACTGAGTAAAAAGATTTTCCTGATTAAGCTCCTGCTGTTGTTTAAACCGGTTAATCAGAAAAAACATTTGCGTTTGGAAGGCATATCTTTTCCTGTTTGAATAAAAATTTTCAAGAAACGGATTTACATCAAATTGTTCTGCAATAAGCTCGGCATTTAATTTATCTTTAATTTTCCTAGCTAGTGAAGTTTTTCCTGCTCCGATTACTCCCTCTACTGCAATATATTTGACGAATGAATTTTCCAATACTCATATACCTTTTTTAATAATTTTTCCTAGGATTTTCCTGATTATATTTTTTTCCAAATGACCAGTGCTAATATCGGCAATTTTTTCTTTTAATTCAGGATGAATGAGATCAGGCTCTATTTCCTGCAGCGGCAGCAGGACAAAATCCCTGCCGGTAATTCCTTTATGCGGAACTGTTATAATTTGGTCTGAATAGATCAGGTTGTCGTAAAACAGTATATCGAGGTCAATTTCTCTTGCAGTCCATTTTTCAGATTTTTTCCTGCCTAATTTTTTTTCAATTCTTTTAAGAAAGCCGAATAAATCCTGAAGCGAGTATTCAGTTTCTATTTTCATCACTGCATTAAGAAAGTTTGAACTGTGTTCAAATCCATAGGGCTTAGTTTCATAAATAGAAGAAGCTTTTATGATCCGGCATTTAGAATTAGAATTTATCAAATCAGCAGCCTTCCTGAAATTCTCTCTTTTATCACCGAGATTAGATCCGATACCAATATAAGCAGAATGACGATTCAGCATTAATTCTCAAATTTTAATCAAAATTAAGGAATGCAGAATTTCAGCCGATTAAAACAATTTTCAGCCATTATTTTTCAACTTCTTTCCTTTAGGTATTCAACTTCAACACAATCGACAACGCCGCCCAACGGAGGATTATTTTTTCTAATTCTTACAACAACTTTATTTATCCTGGAAAATTTATTCAGCAGTCCGTCGGCTATTTTATAAGCTAGTGCCTCTATCAAATAATATTTCTGCTCAAGGGCAAGCTGATACATATATTTGTATACTTTTTCGTAATCTATTGTTTCTTTCAGGTTATCTTTTTTTGCCGCTTCGGTAAAGTCGCTGTAAATGTCCACATCGGCTTCAAATTTCCCTCCTACACTCTGCTCCTCGGAGCGGGCTCCGTGATACCCGTAAAAGACAGCGCCCTTTATCCTAATTATGGTCTGCATGAATCACCTTTATTAATAAAAATTTTGGGCAGAAATAGATTAACTCTTTTTAAATCCTAAATTATTGAACTTCCTAAGATTTCCCAAATTTGCAATGAGGAGACCGGACAAAACAAAAATAGTCCCCCAAAAATGATTGAATGAAAGCTGTTCATCATAAAAAATCCAGCCAAGAAGCAGTGCAACAATAGGAGTGATAAATGCTATCATTGAAAGAACAACAACGTTCACCCGTTTTAATAACCAATAGTAGGAAGTGAATGTAACAGTGCTTCCAAAAAATGCAAGATAAATAACCGAAAGGACTGCAGCCGAATTAAATTTCAATTGGGAACTATCTTCTAAATAATAACCTGAAAAAAGCAGAATGATCCCTGCTAAAATCATCGGAATAAAATTCATCGAGAGGGGATTTAAATGATGTCCGAATTTTTTTATGACTATTAAAATAGCTGCCTGCATTGCCGCACTTAATACGATTGCTGCCATTCCAAGAAAAAAGGCAGAAATATTTCCTCTAAAACTATCCGAAAAAATGATAACGATTCCCAGAAAACCGAAAATCATTCCCGCTATTTTTGATGCATTTATTATTTCGCTATCAATGAAGAAATAAGAAAAAAGTGCAATAAAAAAAGGATAAACACCAAATAGTACTGCAGATAATCCGGACGGTACACCGGCCTGAGGCGATTCCGCCCAATAGACCAGTGAAAAAGGGAAAATATAGGAAAAGAATGCCATAAGTACGTAAAGAATAACTGAGGTTTTATCCGTCTGCAGCTTAAAATTATTATACTTCATCAATGAAAAGACAAAAAGAGAAGCTAAGGAAAATCTATACCCGACGGAAATAATAGGCGGTAATGAAGTCAGTCCGGTGCGAATAACAATCCAGGTAGATCCCCAAATAATACACAATAATATGTATATAAATGCAATTTTAAGACGATTATTTATCATTAACAGCCTTTCAAGGCAATTGCCCCCATGGATCTTCCGGAATGAACTCCATCTCTTCGGTAAGAGTGGAGCAGAATATTATTTTCAAAAGTGCACAAAGAGGAGACTTCAATATTTTCATTTTTAACTCCGAAGCCAAGCAGCATCTCATAATTGACTGCAGGAATATCCAGGAAGTATTTATCATTTTCTTTAAGAATATATTTGGAATCAAAAAGTGCGGCGACTTCTTCTCCAACCTGATAATTTTTCTGTCTGATTGAAGGGCCTAAATAGGCAATTAAATTTTCTGCTCTTGACGCAAACTCTTCAGAAAGTTTATTTAAAGTCTTCTGTAAAATCTTTTTCTGAGTTCCGCGCCACCCTGAATGAACTGCCGAGATTATTTTATTTTTTTTGTCGTAAAGGAAAACCGGCGTGCAGTCGGCAGTACTGACGGCTAAACCTAAATTAATTTTATCTGTAATTAATCCATCGCTTTCCAATAAGCCATCGTATTTCTCAACGTACCTTACAATATCGCTGTGAGTTTGTTTTTGGGCAACAATCCGGTTTTCTTCAAGCCCTAAAGACTGAAAAAAAAGCTTTCTATTCTCTTTTACAATTCTTTCATCATCGCCGACTGAATAAGAAAGATTAAAATAAAACGGCGGTTTTCTGTCTGCGGCAATTTTTGTACTGAATCCGAAAACAACCTCCGGAAAATTATTGAATATAAGAGATTTTATTACAACCATAAATAACTTTTTCAATGACAAAATAATTTCCAAATTTAGATAAAATTCATAAATATTCTGAATAAAGTATAAAATAAAAAACTGTTTCACCGACATTTCCCAGAGGGATTTGTCAGGTAAAACAGTTTTCAGGTTAAGGGGTATGAAGATGGTTACAATGCGCTGTCTATTTTTTCCGGGGTAAGTTCCAATTGGTTCATCAATGTTGCAATATCAAAATAAATGTTAGAGCTTAAAAGCTTTCCATTCTTTATGGTGAAAATTTCGCAGTAAGGAAGATCCAATTTTTTGCCGGTCGGATTAAATTTGCCCATCGGAGTTTCCAATACGCCATTATGTGTTCCTCTACCGTGGAATTCTGTTATTACATTATCCCCGGAAACATTCATACTCTTTATTTCAACTTTTGCATCGGGAAAAGCTGTCACCCAAAAGTTCATAAACTGTAAAAATCCTTCCTTCCCATGTATCTTAGTATCCATGGGTACATTATGAATAATAAGATTCTCGGAAACGTTACCGGATGCTTCTTCGAATTTCCTTTCGTTGAAATTATCATACATGCTTTTTGCGATTGTCAAATTATACTGCCCTAAAATAGTATTATGCACTTCATTAATCTCAGGCTGCCCCGGATCAACGCCTGCCTGTTTCAGGATGGGCATTAAAGTTTCTCCGAACTTATCAAACTCTTCTTTTGTTTCCCAGATATCCAGTACATGTAAATTTTTATCATTGCCGAAACAAGAATGATATACACGTCCTTTCGGATTTCCTAATCCAGCTTTTTCCAGTTTGTTTGTAATATTATCGTATTGTGCGGCATTCATAGACTTTG
>JBLNGL010000127.1:0-6698 GCA_050264735.1 Ignavibacteria bacterium
GTACTCCGGGTTAAATTATGCGTTCGCCCGTACTCATATCCTTTATGCCTGCCGAGCTCCTCCTGTGCATAAGTCGATGTAAGATAAACCGGAGTGATAACAGCACCGGTAACAGGATCCGGTGATTGCCCGGCATGAATTGCGTCTGTTGAAAAGCCCATGGGATGTGCCTCCTTATTCGAAGATTAAGTTTAAGAACAAGTTCAAGTTCAAGATCAAGTTCAAGTCATTCATGGTCATTCGGTAGTCATTCAATCATGGTCATGAATTGTCGGTCGTAATTTGATTGGTAATTTCAGTAACCATTTTTTATTCTCTTGAACTTGATCTTGAACTTTAACTTGAACTTGAACTTTAACTTGAACCTCTTCAATTGGAATATTCTATCAAATCATATCTTGTAATTATATCCGTAATTCGTCCGAAATCGCTGACAAGAATTGCCGGATTATCTTTTAAAAATTCCTTCACTTCGGAAATATCGGTTTTCGCATCAAGAATCGGGAAACATTCATCCAATACATTTTCAGCGGTTGAGTTTAAAAGCTCAGGTTTTCTTAAAAGTTTTGACATCAGTCTATTTTCCCTGATGCATCCGAGAGGCTTTCTATCCTTCATAACAGGAATATTTGAATAACCGTTATCCTGAATAATTTTAAGCACTTCTTTTACGGAAGTTCCGGGATGAACAAAAACGATATCTTCATTTCCCTTCATTTTCTTTGCATCCGAAATATCCCTTAATATTTTAATTTCCGTCTCCAGCATTCTATTATTTCTCAGCCAGTCAAAATTGTGAACTTTTGATAAATATCTTTCACCGGTATCGCATACAATAAAAACAACGACATGATTCTCCGACAATCCTTTAGAAATCTCCAGGGCAATATGAACATTTGTCCCGGTGCTTCCTCCGCAGAAAATTCCTTCTTCTTTAGTAAGGCGCCTTGCAGCCGCAAAAGATTCCCTGTCGCTTACATTATAAATTTTATCAATATATTTGAAGTGAACATTCTCAGGCAGACAATCCTGACCGATTCCTTCAACCAGATACGGAGTTCCTTTAATTATTTTTCCTGTTTCCTTATAAGTTTTAAAAATTGAGCCGAGCGGATCAGCTCCTATTACCTGCACTTCCGGATTTTTTTCTTTCAGATATCTCCCCGCCCCGCTTATTGTTCCTCCTGTTCCGATGCTTGAAACAAAATGAGTTACTTTACCGTCAGTATCTTCCCAAATTTCCGGACCGGTAGCGCGGTAATGTATTTCGGGATTTGCAGGATTGGAATATTGATAAGGGAAAAAAGAATTAGGAGTTTCTTTTGAAATTCTTCTTGCCACATTCACATAATATTCGGGACTGTCGGGATCCACAGCATTTGAAACTATGATTACTTCACCTCCAAAGGCTCTGAGATAATTTACTTTTTCACTGCTTACTTTATCGGTAACCACAAAAATTGATTTGTACCCTTTAACTGAACAAGCCAGCGCCAATCCGATCCCGGTATTTCCGCTCGTAGCTTCTATAACGGTTCCGCCGGGAGATAATTTACCGGCTTTCTCTGCCGCTTCAATCATTGCAATGCCTATCCTGTCCTTTACGCTTCCTCCCGGATTTAATGATTCTATCTTTGCAAATATTGAAGGCTTTAATCCTTTATTAATTTTATTAAGCTTAACCAGCGGGGTGTTCCCGATAAGCTCGGTTATACTATTCTTATAGTTCATAGAACGTTCAATTTTTATGATTTGGATTATTAAGAGAGAATGCTCATGAAATTTCAGAAGAAAATAAAATTTGGAAAAAATCATTTCAAAATAACTGATTTAATTGATATTCAAATTCCGGAAGTAGTAATTTCGTTTTCTAAATCACATTATTTTCAAAAAGAGTTGATCGATTGAACAGTGTTTAATATATTAACGTTAATTAAAATAATTCGAATATAAAATATGGGAATAACTGAAAGAAAAGAGAGAGAAAAAGCTGAAGTCCGGAAAATGATTCTTGACGCTGCAATGGAATTATTCATAAAGGAAGGTTATGAGGGGGTTTCCATTAGAAAAATTGCCGACAAAATTGAATACAGCCCCGGATCGATTTACACATATTTCGAAGATAAAGACTCTATCTTCTATGAGCTTCATCTTGAAGGATTTGAGATTTTATATCAAAAGCAGCTATCGGCACAAAGCATAAATGATCCGCGCGAAAGATTAATTGCTCATGGAAGAGCTTATATCGAATTTGCCTTGGAAAATCAGCAATATTATGATATTATGTTTATCGAGAGAGAGCCTGAAGAAATAATCAGAAAGATGAAAAATTGGGATTACGGCGACCGTTCTTTTGATCTTTTAAAAAGAAATATTTCCGAGTGTCAATCAGCCGGAATGTTTAAGGATCAGAATTTAGACTCTGTTTCTTTCCTGCTATGGTCCACAGTCCATGGAATTGCATCGCTCGTTATTAGGCGAGGAAAGGGCTTGAAAAATATGGTCAATCAGGAAAACAGCCAGATAATTGAAGCTTCATTAGAAATTCTAAGAACATTTATTCAATAAAAATTTTTTATTTATATATTGAACGTTGTTCAAGTGTTAAATCACGTTTGAAATTTTCAATATAATATAATAGACAAAATATGAAAGTAATAAAAATTCAATCTTATTTTTTAATCTTAATTTCTTTTGTTTTTGCCCAAGCCTTCCCTCAAACTCAGCTGGAGAGATATGTTGAAGAAGGTATTTCAAACAACATTGTACTAAAGCAAAAACAAATTTCGCTCGATAAAGCTATGTATGCATTAAATATTGCAACCAGCTATTTCTTCCCGTCAATAAATCTTGAAGGAAATTATACAAGCGGTGAAGGGGGAAGAAACATTTTATTCCCGGTCGGGGATATTGTAAACCCGATTTATCAGACCCTCAATCAATTAACTCAGAGCAATAGATTCCCGCAGCTTGAGAATGTCAAAACAAATTTTTTCCCTTTTCACTACTATGATATAAAACTCAGAACCACGATGCCGATAATAAATACCGATTTGATCTTCAGCCGGAATATTCAAAGCGGGCAGGTAGTACTGCAGGAATATGAAGTTGACGTATACAAAAGAGAATTGATTAAGGAAATAAAAACGGCATACTATAATTATTTAAGTGCAATATCGTCGGAAAAAATCTATAGAGATGCGCTGGTTGTAGCCGAAGAAGGGAAACGCGTAAATGAATCGCTGGTAAAGAACGGAGAAGGTTTGCGTGTCTATATTTTGCGGTCGGAAGGTGAAATTTCCGAAATAAATACCCGTATGGTTGAAGCAGACAATAATGTTCAGAGAGCTAGACGGTATTTCAATTTTCTGCTGAATAAAGATCTGGAAGAAAATATAGATATATCTTATGATATCTCATTGAAGATTTCGGAAATCGACTCAATCCTCGCCGGTGAATATAATCTTCTCAACAGGGAAGAATTAAAGATGATGGAAACCGGTATAGACATTAATGAATCTTTTTTATCAATGAATAAGCTTTATTGGATTCCAAAAGTAAATGCATTCATTGATTTGGGTATGCAGGACCAGCTGTATAATTATAATTCGAATTCCCGGTATTATCTTCTAGGTTTACAATTAAGCGTACCGATTTTTGAAACTTTCAGGAACCGCTATAAAATTGATACGGCTGAGCTTGAAGTCAAGAATTCACAGCTTAATTTAGATCTTACCAGAAATCAAATCAAATTGACTCAGTCTATTGCACGCAGCGATCTGCTGGCTGCGAGGCAGAACTACTACACCTCAATTAAGAAATTAGAAGCTGCCAAAAGCTACCAAGAGCTTATTGAAAACGGATACAAAGAAGGAGCCAATACGTTTATAGAAACAGTTGATGCCAGGGCACAATTAACGCACGCTTCACTAATGCTGAATATAAACACGACGAAAGTCCTGGCAGCTTTAGCAAATTATGAGCGTGAAACTGCAAATGAGAAGATTGATTATTGAATATTGTTATACACTGTGGAACTAAGTGTTCACCTCTGTGTCTCTCTGTGTAACTTTTTTAAGGTAAGTTTCACCGTAGCTCCGCAGAGATGATCTGAGATAAAAGTAGTAAAAAAAATATATAAATAGCATTATAATTATTTTTAATTATCGGTGATAAAAGTGAAAAACAAAATAGAGGTACTCTCAATTGTTCTTTCCTTTACCATTTTCTATGGATGCGGATCTAAAAAGGAAAAAATAAATGAAGATATAATCCCGGTGAAAATTGTTGAATTAAAAAAAGAACCGGTCCGTAAAGTAATAAATGTTTCTGGTGTATTCACAACCGACGATGAAACCTTCCTTTCTTTTAAAACAGGAGGAATAATAAAATCTATATTCGTAAATGAAGGTGATATGATAAAAAAAGATCAGCTGCTTGCATCGCTTGAATTAAATGAAATCGAGGCGCAGGTATCTCAGGCATCATCTGCATATGATAAGGCATTAAGGGATTTTAACCGAGTCCAGAATCTCTATAAGGACAGCGCAGCCACTTTAAGGCAAATGGATGATGCGCAAACCGGACTAGACATTGCCCGTGAACAGCTTGCTATCGCAAAATACAATCTTGATCATTCCGAAATACATTCTCCGGATGACGGGTATGTTTTAAAAAAATATGTAAATGAAGGACAGCTTGTAGGTTCCGGAACACCCGTATTACAAACGAATGGAGCTTCAAAAGGCAGCTGGCTGCTGAAAGCGGGAATAAGCGATCAAGATTGGTCGCAGGTTACAGTAGGCTGTAATGCCAAGGTTCAATCCGATGTTGATCCTTCGAAAAATATTCAAGCCGTTGTATTGCGTAAATCGAAAGGGATCGATCCTGCTACCGGTACATTTACAGTGGAGCTGAAAATTGAAGGCAGCCGCCATGAAAAAGTGGCAAGCGGGTTATTCGGTAAAGCAAAAATATTTCCTGAAAATTCTGCTAAAATGTGGATTGTACCGTACCAGTCAATTTTAGACGGAGACGGAAATTCAGGTTATGTCTTTATAACAAATGACATGAAAACAGCAAACAAAGTAAAGATAAATATTTTTGATCTCGATATGGACGATGTTTATGTAGATGAAGGACTTGAAAGCAGTAAATACTTAATTGTATCCGGCAGCGCTTATTTAAATGACGGTTCACGAATAAAAATCGATAAGGCCGATCCTTAAAAAACTGATTAAGTTTAACTGCAAACCATTTTTTCGGAATAACAACTAGAGAGTGTTGTCATTCCGAACTTGCCGCCTTTGGCGAGCCTCGCTTTCAGCGGGTTTCGGAATCCTCCTAAGGTAAAAGAAGATGCCGAAACATTTTGAGTGCGCATTGAAGAAAAAATAAAACAGAAATAAAAAATAACAGAGATTTTTATGAAGCTGTTGGAATATGCAGTAAAATTTCCCCAGATGACAATGCTTTTTGCAGCTATGCTGGTATTGATCGGCATATCGACAATAATAAATATGCCCCGCTCTGAGGATCCGGAATTAAGCGCACCTGACTTCCCTATTGTAATAGTTTATCCGGGCGCCAGTCCGGAGGATCTGGAAGAATTAGTGGTAGATCCTATTGAGCAGGAAGTTTCCTCTCTTGAAAATATCAAAGAGATTAGAACAACCATTAGAGACGGTTTGGCAGTAATCGATGTAGTTTATCAGCATGGAGTAGATGTAGACGAAAAATACCAGGAAGTAATAAGAGAAGTAAACAATATGCGGAACGAACTGCCTGCCGAGATTTACAGCATAGATATACAAAAATGGCTTCCGTCGAACGTTAATGTAATCCAGGCAGCTCTTATTTCCGAAAATGCATCTTTCGATATGATGAAGGAGTATTCTGAAAATTTTGAAGAGGAGCTTGAAAAGCTTCCGATGTTGAAGAATGTTGATATTCACGGTTTGCCTGACAAAATAATAAGAGTTGAATTGAAACTAGATAAAATCGGGCAGATGCATATTCCGCTAAATGCCGTGCTGGGAAGCATTCAAAGCGAAGCAGTAAATATTCCCGGCGGCAGCGCCGATGCAGGCACACAGACATTTAATATCCAGACAAACGGCAGCTACGAAAACATCGACGAAATAAAAAACACAATCGTATATTCGGTTAACGGTAAAAATATTTTATTGAGGGATATCGCAAATGTTTATTTTGATTTTGAAAAACCGAAATATGTAACCCGCTTAAATTCACACCGGTGTGTTTTTGTTGCGGCTGCTTTAAAGCCCAATGAAAATATAACTGCTGCACAAAAAATTTATTCGCCGGTTATAAGCAATTTCAAAACAACCCTCCCTTCCAATATTGATCTTGTCCAAAATTTTGATCAGGCAGATAATGTAAATAACAGACTCAGCGGTCTGGGAATTGATTTTATGATTGCTATTGCGCTGGTTTCAATCACGCTTCTTCCTTTAGGCTACAGGGCTGCAATAATTGTAATGATCTCGATTCCTCTTTCTCTTTCAATGGGGGTGACTTTAATTAATTTATTGGGAATTAATCTTAATCAATTAAGCATTGTAGGATTTGTAGTTGCACTCGGACTTTTAGTAGATGACTCAATCGTAGTTGTTGAAAATATTGAACGATGGTTAAGGGAAGGGCACTCAAGGCTCGAAGCAGTTTTAAAAGGCACC
>JBLNGL010000128.1:0-4087 GCA_050264735.1 Ignavibacteria bacterium
TTCAAAAAAGTTTATATGTTTTTATTTTCTTTTGTCATCATAAATATTGCCGTAATAAAGGATGTCAGCAAAACCGACGACAAAATAATCAATATTGTTAAAGAAAATATTTCCATTTTTCCCTCAGTTATCTAATGCCGTAATATTGCTCTTCTCCTCATAAATTCTATGCCGGATAAATATTGCTGATATTTTCTTTTTGCGCGATGTTTTCATTTGAATTCCGCATTAATTTGAGATTAAAATCAGCCTTTTTCAATTTGATTCAAACAAAAATTCTTTAAAGCAATTTTCCTCTGTCTAATAAAATTTTTATTGATGTAGCTTTTAGAAAACATTTTATTTTTATCGGGATAAGAGTAATCCCTTGGTTTTAAAAATCTGTGCAATGTGAAAAAGAAATTGTTAGCGATA
Source organism: Ignavibacteria bacterium (assembly GCA_050264735.1). Taxonomy (GTDB): domain Bacteria; phylum Bacteroidota; class Ignavibacteria; order Ignavibacteriales; family Ignavibacteriaceae; genus DATKLQ01. Next base: position 415 of record JBLNGL010000128.1, read on the forward strand.
ATAGGTAACCCCGCGTTCTTGTATAGGCGTCAACCTAAGAATGCCGGTTGATATGTGTGTTTATGACAGAAAAATAAGATAATAAGGTAAAACATAATTGTTTATTTGAATTACTAAGGTTTACTAAGTGAGAATAAGGTTTTTACCTAATCTACAAGTATATATATAATGCATGTAACAAAAAAATGTGTTATTAATAAATAAAAACCTTATTGATTTAATAAACCTTAGTAACAAAAATGAGGCTTATTTTATATACATAAACTAGAATGGTTATTGTAAAATTAAGTTGAAGCCTACGTGCAATATCGGGCAGGCGAAACCCGTATTATTGGACGTAAAAGTAATGGGTAGAGTAAACACTGCCGATAAACCTCCTGCGGCAAGGCAGGCGAAACGGGATTCGTAACCGCATTTCCAAAGCTTGATTCTGGCTCTGCCTGATTAGCACTTAATAAAATCCCGGAGGATCCGAATGACATTCGAAAATTATCTTTCAGAGGTTGAAAGAGAAGCTGCAAGGGTAGATGGGCTGGTTCATGAAATACCCGGGTTAACCAGTGCACAGCTTAACTGGAGGCCTTCAGAAAATTCATGGAGTGCAGGGGAGTGCTTTCAGCACCTGATAAAAATAAATGATTATTACATTGAGCATTTTAAAAAAGCAGGAGAAGATCCCGGGAAAAAAGTAAGTGAGCTGGGGAAATTTAAAAGCACTTTAGGCGGAAAATTTGTGCTGCGCGGCGTTAATCCGGAACAAAAATTTAAAGCCAAAACCAGCAGGGAGTATAATCCGATCAATTCCAATATCGATGGGAACATCATCAAAAAATTCCTTGAACAGCATCAATTAATTAAATCCTTGGCTGCAAAATGCAGGGGAGCGGATTTAAATAAAGTTAAAATTGCATCTCCGTTCACTAAACTTATAAGATATAATATCGGGGATGCATTTATGATTGTCATGCTGCACAATCAGAGGCATATTCTGCAGGCAAAAAGGGTAATGGAGAATCCAGGCTTCCCGGGGAAGTAGAAACAAAGGCTTAGGCTGAGGCTGGGAAGATATAAATTCCAAATAACAGAAAATCAAGCCGGGACCAAAATTGATCCCGGCTTTTTAAAAATTGGTACAGGTTAATTTCTGCTGGCGCCTGGATATTATGAAAGAAACTGGAGAAAACTTGATGCTCAGGCAGCCAAGTAAGCAGCGGAATCTACTTCTACAGACTTTATTCAAAAGGAATAAGCGGGAAAGAATACAGCAGAATAATGAAGATGATCCTGATGAAGTAAATTCATGACTATCAATCCCTTCTTTCCATTGTATGAAGAAATACAAAAAACATAACCTTTTCATCATCCCATTCTAAAAAACGAGAAATACTCACCCCTCCCTAATCTCTTTTTTCTTTTTTGATAAAAAAACATCCGAAAACCTGTTATTTTAATGCCTTTCCATGGTATAGTATTTGGAAAAATCAGAGGACTCAATTATCTGAGGGGTAATTTTTTTTAAATAACCGGGTGAAAAATGGAAAGAAAAAAAGTAACAATCGATGGAAATGAAGCTGCTGCGTATGTAGCTTATAATACAAATGAAGTAATTGCAATTTACCCAATTACACCATCTTCCAATATGGGCGAATGGTGTGATGCATGGGCTGCACAAAATAAAGAAAATATATGGGGACTTGTTCCCTCCGTCAGCGAATTACAAAGCGAAGGCGGTGCCTCAGGAAGCATCCACGGAGCACTCCAGACAGGCGCACTGGCAACAACTTTTACTGCCTCTCAAGGCCTCCTTCTGATGATACCCAATATGTTTAAAATTGCAGGTGAATTGACTTCAACGGTATTTCATGTTTCCGCAAGATCAATTGCGGCGCAGGCGCTTTCTATTTTCGGAGATCACAGCGATGTAATGGCAACAAGATCAACTGGTTTTGGACTAATTGCATCAAATAATCCGCAGGAAGTAATGGATACCGCATTAATTTCTCAAGCTGCCGCCTTGGAAGCAAGGCTGCCGTTCATTCACTTCTTCGACGGCTTCAGAACATCTCATGAAGTAAAGAAAATTGAACAGCTGACATTCGACGATATGAGAGCAATGATTGATGACGACCTGGTGCTAGCTCATCGCAAAAGAGGATTAACTCCCGATGATCCTGTAATCAGGGGGACTGCTCAGAACCCTGATGTTTATTTCCAGGGAAGGGAAACGGTTAATCCGTTTTATCAGAAATGCCCGGCGATCGTTCAGAAAGCAATGGATAAATTCGCAAAGATAGCCGGACGTCAGTATCACTTATTTGATTATACAGGTGCTCCGGATGCAGAGAGAATAATTGTTATTATGGGTTCAGGCGCGGATGCTGTTGAAGAAACTGTGGAATACCTTGTTAAGAAGGGAGAAAAAGTCGGCTTAATTAAGGTAAGATTATACAGGCCGTTTTCTGTTGATCATTTTATTAATGCTCTCCCGAAAAGTACAAAAGTAGTTACAGTGCTCGATAGAACTAAAGAGCCGGGCTCAATAGGCGAACCATTGTACCAGGATGTTGTAAATGCGGTTTCGGAAAAATATATGGAAGGGAAACTTCAGTTTTCCTTTCCAAAGATTTTCGGCGGACGGTATGGATTATCATCTAAAGAATTTACGCCGGCAATGATAAAAGCAGTCTTCGATGAAATGAAAAAAGATAATCCAAAGAATCATTTTACGGTTGGAATTATTGACGACGTAACAAATACAAGCCTCGATTTTGATTCATCATTCTCTGTTGAAGCAGATGAAACTTTCAGAGGAAAATTTTATGGACTGGGAGCTGATGGAACTGTTGGTGCAAACAAAAACTCTATAAAAATTATTGGCGAAGGAACCGACTATTTTGCCCAGGGTTATTTTGTATATGATTCAAAGAAATCCGGATCAACAACAGTTTCACACTTAAGATTCGGTCCGAAAGAAATTAAATCGACTTATCTTATAAATAGAGCTAATTTCATTGCATGCCATCAGCAGGTATTCTTAGAAAAGATGGACATGCTTTCGGAAGCAATCGAAGGAGCAACATTCCTTTTAAATACTAAAGTTTCAAAAGATCAAGCATGGGATTCCCTGCCGGAAAAAGTTCAGAAGGATCTTATTGATCGTAAAATGAAGCTTTTTGTAATCGATGCATATAAAGTTGCAGATGCAACCGGTATGGGTGTTAGAATTAATACTATAATGCAGACTTGCTTCTTCGCTATTTCCAATATCTTTCCAAAAGATAAAGCAATCTCAATGATTAAAGATTCGATAAAGAAAACATACGGCGCCAAGGGCGACAAGATTGTACAGATGAACTATGATGCAGTTGATAAAACTCTTGAGAATTTATTTGAAGTTGAAGTACCGAAAAAAGTTACCAGCACTAAAAAGCTTCAGCCGGCTGTAGCGGGAAATGGAAATATTCCGAAATTTATTAAAGAAGTTACTGCTGAAATTATCGGCGGCAAAGGCGATTTTATTCCTGTAAGCAAAATGCCGATCGATGGAACTTACCCGGTTTCCTCAGCAAGATGGGAGAAAAGAAATATTGCCCTCGAAGTACCTGTTTGGGATGAGGAAGTCTGCATCCAGTGCAACAAATGTATAATTGTATGTCCCCATGCTACAATCAGA
>JBLNGL010000129.1:0-5478 GCA_050264735.1 Ignavibacteria bacterium
CTCTGCGCAATAAGCTGCTCTGGGGAATAGATCTGAGGAAACGTTCCATTCTTAAACCTTAAAAAAGGCCTATCCTTGAAAAAACTTTTGTTAGTATTTTTATTATTAATATCTCCGGCAGCAGCTCAAGATACCAACAAGGTAATACCCGATGAGGAATCGGGAAAATATATTCTTATCGGGTACTGTACAAGGGAAGCTTTTGAAGATACAAATTTTTCGTGGTGGTTTAATCCGGAATATGAAATGTACGATACCGATTCTTCACTTTTGTCCGATATAAATCCGCTCACCGGGGAAACCTCAATAACTGCAATTATAGGGACATGGTGCAGCGACAGCAGAAGAGAATTGCCGAGGTTTTTTAAAATTCTAGATCAGCTTGGATTTCCGCAGGAAAACCTTACAATCATTGCAGTAAATGAGGAAAAAGAAATCCCGGGAAGCAATATTCCGGAGAAATATGATCTCCAATTAGTTCCTACATTTATTTTTTATAGAAACAGATCCGAGTTAGGAAGGATTCAGGAGACACCTGAAGAAACTTTGGAAAAAGATATGCTTACAATTTTAAAAAACGGACAGTAAGAAGAGAACCACCCCTTTAAACAATCATTTAATTTTTCTCCATTATAAAATGGAAAGAAAATTTTTTATCAGCGTACTTTTATTTTTTATTCCGCTCAATTGTTCCATCCTGAAAAGTCCCGATGAATCATTAAGAGATAAGACTGTCCCCCATAAATTTTCTAATAAAGGCTTACATATTACTTCAAAAGGGACGATAAAGACATTAGCTGTTCTCATTCAATTTTTAAACGACAGTACACATCCGGAAAGCAGCGAATGGCCTGTTAACCAGCCCCCGGTTTTTTTAAATAAATATCTCGATTCAGCCGACAATATTATATCGAGTCCCTGGAGCTTTACCGATTATTTCAGAAAAATGTCTTTTGATTCATTAAAGATAATAGGCAAATCTTATTTTTTTATAACACGGCATTCAGAAAAATATTATAGGGATACACTTCGACTCGGAGATGCAGCGTACGGAGAAGTTAACCGGGAGGCACTGCATGCTCTTGATCCCTTAATTAATTTTAAATTATATGATAACTGGACCTTCAAATCCAACTCACATATAGATACCTCCGACGGAAAAGTTGATTTGATAATTTTTCTCTATAGGAACAGCGCATATCCGCCCGGTGAGCCCGCACAGGGAATTGCGGTTGCAGGTTATGGGAAAGATGAATTGCTCGATAAAAAGATCATTAAATATGGATTCCCCGGCTCAGGAATAACAAATTCCGGCGGATGGCAGGGCATGAAGGGAAGCTTGAGATCAATGAAGCACGAATTCGGACATCTCCTATTTGGTTCAGGACACCCATCTTATTTTAATGCCGGTTCAAAAGGACAAATACTTTATCTGGGAATGTGGGGAATTATGCCCATACCAGGTTTTTGTGCAAATGCTTTTGAAAGGGAAAAATTAGGGTGGCTAAAGATACCGGAAGTAAAGGAGAATAATTCTTTTAACCTTCCCGATTTTGCTGCTACAGGTGCTGCTTTAAAAATTCCTATTAAAAAAAATGAAGCATATATACTTGAGAACCATCAGCAGATTTCAATTTATGATTCCGAGATTGATCGGGAAAATGCAAAAGGATTATACATTTATAAAGTAATTGGATCCGGAAATCATCCGGTATATGATGTGGAAAATTCGGACGGAAAATTCGAATGGAGCAATTACTGGGTTCATCATCCCTGGTCAGTAAATCCGAATGATTCATTACCTGTTTATACCAGGCTTATAATGAATAAAAAAGGATACGACATCAGGGATTGGATTCCGCATGATAAACGAGGTTATCTCAACGGAAAATTCCAGATCTTCTTAATGGATGATGACGGGCCCAGGGGGAAGCCATTTTATGTTTTTGAAGGATGGAAAGGAAACGGCAAAACAGCCTTTAGTTCTGCCGGAACAGACATTTTCGCACCATGGACTAATCCGGGGACAGATTATAACAGTAATTTATCCGTTGTTGTAGGAGAAAATAAAAATTCTTCCATTAAAGTTGAATGTTATATTAATGACATTATGCTGACAAAAAGTACTATTTTTCCTCCTGCCGAGCTCGCATTCAGCCATAACTTAATTATACCCGAGGGAATAACTCTCACATTAGACGAAAAAACAATCCTGGATTTTAAAAACGGAAGCAAACTAATTGTGAAAGGCAAATTGATAGACCGCAGGAAATCCAAATAAACAAATTAAAAAATATGTTATTATTCATTAACGAGTTTAATCGATTCCGGCTCAGGAATTTTTATTAAATATTCTTTATGCTTCTTATTAATCAGATAATTATCTCTTATCCAGGGATTATATAATTTCAGAGTATAATAATTTATTCCCTGTCGGGAAGCAAAGTCCGCAAAATCCAAAACGGATGTATTCAAATTCATTTCTGAATATTCCAGAGGTTTATAAAGTTCATCTTCCCCGATATCAAAACCATACTTGGAGGGTTCCGATAAAATATATTTGAGAGCGATTATTCTTGATACATACCTGGATGTTTCCGAATTCAGGACAAGATTGAAATAATTCCGGGTTTTCTGCCTTTCCAGCTGCAGATTAATTCCCGATTGTCCAAGATTGTATGAAGCAGCTGCCGAGATCCAGCTTCCGAACATTGAATAAGAATCACGCAGGAATTTACATGCTGCTTCAGTTGCTTTTTCCACATGATATCTTTCATCAATTGTATTATTTATTTCCAGTCCATATTTTTTTCCGGTCTCTTCAACAAACTGCCAAAAACCCACCGCACCTGCCGGGGAGGTTACATTTTCAAGATTGCTCTCGGCCACGCATAAATATTTAAAATCATCGGGAATATTATTCTTCTTCAATATAGGTTCAATCACAGGGAACCAGCGGGATACTCTTTTAACAGCCAATACAGTGGCAGTATGCCAGTAAGTATTCGAAAGGAATTCTCTTTCAATTCTTTCGAAGATATCAGAATTTTCGGTAGGTATCGTCTCCCCCGCAAATTCCACTGTTTTAGGTATTTTTGGAGAAATTATCTTGTATCCCTGCGGAAAATCCTCCTGCGGCATATCTGCTTTAGAATTTTTATCTATTGTAAAGAAAAAGCTTCCCAGGAGAAACAAAACAGCGAAAACCGATAATACTCCAAAAATATAATAGCGGAATTTTTCATTTATCATTGCCATAAAATCTTCTTTCGGTTAAAACTTTCTTTTATCATTTTAAAATACAGAATCGAATAAAATGAAATATTTTTTTAACTAGAGTTGAGGACTGGCCAGGTTAGGCAAACAAAATAAAACCAAATGATATTTATTTGAGGTACGATAACCCTGAATTATTAAGATTGCTGATTCCCATCCAAATACCAAAAAAGAACTATTTCTTAATAATAAAATTGCCGTTCAATACAAGCAACCTAATTATTAAGGGATTAGATTAATTTTCAATTTCCTCAAGTACCGGTATATCCACATGATCGCCAGGCAAGTTCTTGCTTATTTCCGAAGGTTTCCCTTTAGCTTTTCCATTGGATTTCTTCGAAGCTTTGGATCTGCTCTCAGGGTTATTGCGATCCTTATAATTTTTATAAGAATAGATCTTCTTCTTATAATTTCTCAGAATTATCTTATCTTCATCCTGATGAAGTACATAATTGGGGAGCAAAGGAATTTTCCCGCCGCCGCCGGGGGCATCAATAACAAAATGAGGAACAGCGAGACCGCTTGTGTGGCCGCGGAGGTTCTCGATTATTTCTATTCCGGTTTCGATGGAAGTACGGAAATGATTGGCGCCCTTGGTTTCATCCGCCATGTACATATAATACGGACGCACTCGCATCCTTAAAAGTTTCTGCATTAATTCTTTTACGGTATCCGGGTCATCATTCACGCCTTTCATTAAAACCATCTGATTGCCGACAGGGCATCCGGCGTCTGCAAGCATTTCACAAGCCTTCACACTCTCCGGAGTAATTTCCCAGGGATGATTAAAATGCGTATTCACATATACCGGGTGATATTTTTTCAATATACCGCATAGATTTTCAGTAATTCTCTGTGGAAGAACACAAGGCATTTTCGTGCCGAGCCTGATAATTTCGAGGTGCGGTATTTGTCTCAGCCTCTGCAGAATTTTTTCCAGCATTATATCGGTAAGCATTAAAGGATCGCCGCCCGATAAGATAACATCTCTTATTTCAGTATGCTCTTCCAAATATTTGAATGCGCTTTCCAGGCCTTTCATCGAGATTTTCTCATAATCGCCGACTTTTCTTTTTCTGGTGCAAAAGCGGCAGTATAAACCGCATTGGCTGGTAACAAGAAACAATGCTCTATCGGGATAACGGTGAGTAATATTGGGTACGGGACTCATCGCATCTTCCATCAGAGGATCTTCCTCAGCATCGAAATCATCAAGTTCAGCTTTATCGGGTACGCATTGAAGCCAGATTGGATCCCCCGGATAGCGTATTAAGCTTAGATAGTAGGGATTAATCCTGGCCTGAAAGAATTCGTCGAGATCTTCGGCAATTTTCCGGTCCAGCCCGAATTTTTCTACAAGCTGATCGACAGTGTGGATGCTGTCTCTTACCATTTGCTGCCACAGTTCCATGAGCTAACCTTTTATTTATTTTTAGTTGCTAAAATATTTTCCAAACACTATTAGATTGTCGCCCGGCGAATAAAAATCATTTATCTGAGCAACAATCGAATAATGGTTTCTGAGGTAAAAATTTCTAGCATCTGTATAGTCGACCTTAGAAGAAGTCTCTGCAATGAGCCATCTTCCTTTTTTTTCTTTAACAAACATTTCGGCATGCTCTAACAAACTTTTCCCGATGCCGGTTCCCTTTGAATTCGGATCGGCAGCAATCCAGTATAGATCATAGACGGCATCCGTCAACGGCCTTTTCCCAATACAGTGATAACCTAATACCTTTCCTCCATCTTCAAAAACGAAAATATTGTAATCGTTCTGGTCAATGTTGGCACCAGCTATGTTAACCAGCTCCATAGCTATATTCACTTCAGTTTCAGAAAAAGAATTAATTCTTTTCAGCATATTTTCAATAACAGGGATATCAGCTTGCTTTAATTTGCGAATCATATTTTTTCCTGGTTAGGGCAAAATCAGCAATTACAGTAAGGAGCTGAGCATATGATAAGCCTGCAGCTGCAGCTGCCCGTGCAAAACCTGAGTCGATTGAAATATCCGGATTCGGATTAACTTCAATAACATACGGAACATTTTCCCTATTCAGACGGATATCCACCCGCGCATAATCCCTGCAGCCCATGGCATTAAAAGCAGCTATTGCAGTCTCCTCAATCGACTTTTTTAAGACTTTATCCAAGTTAGCCGGGCAGCTGGGTTTTGTATTTTCATAATAAATGGTTTCTGAC
>JBLNGL010000130.1:0-2944 GCA_050264735.1 Ignavibacteria bacterium
TTTATAATATTAACAGCCTTGGTTATGTTATAAGTAAACCTTTTTATGCGAAGGTCGTTATCTAGGAAAACGGTAGGAATATCTATACTATTAACTAAGTTCTTCATATCGCTATTAATGACTGATAATTCGTCATTCTTATTCATCAGCTCGGTGTTTAACGTAATCAACTCCTCATTCAGCGACTGCATTTCTTCTTTAGAGGTTTCCAATTCTTCATTTGAACTTTGAATCTCTTCGTTAGTGGATTGAAATTCCTCATTGGTGGATTTAAGCTCCTCGTTGGAAGCTTCGAGCTCTTCAATTATTGTTTTCAGGTTTTCCTTAGTTGAACTAAGCTCACGTTCAAGTTCCTTAATAATATTTCCTGATTTCTTTTCAATACGGGTCTTTTTTGAAGCAGGTTCTTTTTTGCCGGGCTGAATATCTTCAAAAATGATCAGGAAAGATCCGTTCATAGCTTCCGGTTCCTTGATCGGCATAACTGTAAGATTTATTAACTGCGAATGGCCGTTGAATTTTACTTTTATTCCATCAACAGTTAATGATTTTTTTTGCATTGAAGCTTTTCTTACCAATGCCGGAATCTCCTGCTGTAATCCCTCGCGTGCCATTTCAAAAATATTCATCTTCGCTTCGCCGTTCATAAGTTCAAGATATTTGCCGGTTTTTCCGTGAATAAATGTAATCTCACCCTTTTCATTTATTATAACACAATTCGGGGCATAGTATTTTAGAATAATTTTTTCTGCCAGCTGAGTAATGTTTTTTACTTCAGTCTTTTTTATAGTAGTCTCGAATGTTTTATTTATTGTCCGTGATACAGGAAATTCTATGAAAGGCTGAGCAGACAGTACGGAACCCCTTCTTTTGTAAATTTTCCATTTGTTGTCTGCAATTGAGAACAAATCTACAAAGCCGCTTATAGTTTCCGAAGATCCGAGGAAAAGTATTCCGTCGGGCAAAAGGCTATAATGAAAAAGAGGAATTATCTTTTTCTGCAAAGCAGAATCCATATAAATTAAAAGATTACGGCATGAGATAAGATCAAGCTTTGTAAAGGGAGGATCCTTTATAATACTTTGCGGTGCAAAAACCACCATTTCCCTGATTTCTTTTCTTACATGAAAAAGATTTCCATCAACGGAAAAGTAACGGTTCAGTCTTTCTGTGCTTAAATCTTGTGCAATTCCGTAATATGTGCCGATGCGGGCTTTTTCGATCCCATTATTATCAATATCTGTAGCAAATATTTGTATGTTCAAACGTTTTTTAATTTCATCCAGGCATTCGTGCAGTATTATTGCAATAGAATATGCTTCTTCGCCTGTGGAGCAGCCGGGAACCCAGATTCTTATCTGTCCGTTATCCGGCTTGCTTTTTACAATTTCAGATAACAATATCTTTAATTTCTCAAAAGATTCAGGATCTCTGAAAAAATTTGTTACCCCGATTAATAGTTCTTTGAACAGGTTTTCAATTTCTTCAGGGTTTTCCTGGAGCAGCCGTATATAATTTGCAAGATTATCCAATTGAGAGATAACCATTCTCCTCTCTACACGGCGGTAGATTGTATTTTGTTTGTAGAGTGAAAAGTCATGACCGGTACGGGTTCTAAGAAGTATAAAGATTTTTTGAAATGCATTCGGAAACTTACCTTCGGTTACTGCTTTATCTAATAAAACACCTTTAATTTTTTGCGAGGCATATTTTATTAACTGAACCGGCATTTCTTCGACCGGAAGAATGTAATCGGCTAATCCTGTTGATACAGCACTGACCGGCATACCGTCGTACTTTGCTGTCTTCGGATCCTGAACCATTACCATTCCTAATTCACTCTTTACTGCTTTCAGACCCGTACTGCCGTCAGAGCCCATACCGGATAAGATAATGCTTACGGCTTTCTCCCCTGAGTCTTCAGAAAGGGATTTAAAGAAAAAATCAATCGGATGCCGGAATCCATGTGCTTCAAGGGGTTCAATCAGCTGTATGGTTCCGTGAAGTATTCCCAAATCACGGTTTGGCGGAGCAACGTACACATGATTAGGCTTAACTAACATCCCGTCTTTCGCCTGAAGAAGTTTCATGGAGGTTGATTTTTGAAGAAGCTCAGGCATAATGCTTATCCGGGTAGGATCCAAATGCGATACAACTATAAATGCCATGCCGCTGTTTTCGGGCATATTCCGGAAAAATCCTTCCAGAGCTTCAAGACCGCCTGCAGAAGCTCCAATACCGACTGCATAAAATGAATTGTCGGAAATATCTCTCAGGGGATTCTGTTTTATATTATTCAGCCGCTTTTCTTTTAATGTGCCGGGTTTTATTTTTTTATTCATAGCTGGGTCCTAATAACGAACTGCAATTAAAAAAATAACTGCAGTTAAAACTATTCAAATAATAATTGGATTTAATTTTGAGAGGAATACCTTTACTCCTTTCCCGGATTTATATAAAAATAGTTTACAATTCCAATATTGTCAAATTTATGATTCTGCACAATGTAAAGAATACAATCACTTTTTTTATAATCAATCATGCAAGCGTATGAAAAGTGAGTTAATTCTTGGCTATAAAAATCCAGGCAGGAACTTGATAATTTATGCCGGGGATTATACATTAATTTGCTTCTGATATGCAGGCTTCTGTAAATATGGGAGAGGGCGGCTGAAGTAATTTTTCAACGCCTTTAATAAGCATTTCACCAGAAAAGGGCTTAAAAATTACTTCTTTGTAAAAACCCTGATTTGTTTTTTGATTACAACCAAATTGGTAATCAGTAGACAGCAGAATAAACCGGATATCAAATTTTTCACCTATAAAAAATATCTCTTTAGATATTTTTTCATCAACATTTAATGACATTATTATTAACCAGGGTCTTTCATCTAATATTAGACTAGGTATATCCTTTTTATTTTTTATAATTACAGGCAGATAT
>JBLNGL010000131.1:0-2572 GCA_050264735.1 Ignavibacteria bacterium
GCAGTTTTAATTATTAAAGGAGATTCATTTAAATCTATTTTTGCTCCGTTGGGATGGCCTAAAGATTTTTTTAGCGCTGTAAGTTATTTCTTTGTGCTTATCATAGATTTTACCACTAAAGGTGCAGAATTCGTTTTCGGCGAGCCGCTGGCGCTGCAGCCTCCTAATCCCAGAAGTTTGGGAATCTTTTTTGCATTTCAGGTGCTCCCGACCATCATATTTTTTGCTAGCTTAATGTCAATACTCTATTATCTCGGAATAATGCAGATGATTGTCAAAGGAATGGCGTGGGTTATGTCAAAAGTTATGGGAACCAGCGGCGCAGAATCTCTTTCCGTTGCGGCTGATATATTTGTGGGTCAGACAGAATCCCCACTTGTAATCAAACCTTTTCTAAAAGGCTTGACAAAGAGCGAACTGCTTACAATAATGATAGGCGGCATGGCTACTATTGCCGGCGGTGTTATGATAAGCTATATACAGATTCTAGGCAGCTCATATGCAGAAACTTTCAATATCCCGTTAGATCAGGCAAAGCATATGTTTGCTACTCATTTGCTTAGTGCAAGTGTTATGGCAGCACCTGCCGCATTAGTTATAGCCAAGGTTTTGTTCCCGGAAACCGGTGAGCCTGAAACAAAAGGAACACTGCATGTAAAAATTGATAAGAATGCGTCTAATATTGTGGAAGCGGCTGCTGCCGGAGCCGGGGACGGTCTTAATCTTGCATTAAATGTCGGAGCAATGCTCATAGCTTTTATTGCATTGATAGCAATGGTGAATTATTTGCTTCAATGGATCGGTGATATAACTTTTTTGAACGAAATTCTGCAAAAGAATTACAAACAACCTCTTACCTTTCAGCTGATAATCGGATTAGCTTTGCAGTACGTTGCCGCTGGAATAGGCGTACCATGGCAGGATACTCTTCAATTTGGAAGTCTGCTTGGTACTAAAATAGTTCTTAATGAATTTGTTGCATACCGCGATATGGGTACCCTTATTACAACTAATCAGCTTGTAAATGAAAAAAGCATTGTTATGGCTACATATGCTTTATGCGGATTTGCTAATTTCGGCTCAATTGCCGTTCAAATTGGAGGAATGGGACCTCTTGCACCGACTAGAAAATCAGATATTGCAAACCTTGGTATTAAAGCGGTAATCGGCGGTTCTCTTGCAACTCTTGCTACTGCAACTCTCGCCGGGATATTATTCTAGATTTTTTAAGTACATAATTTTTTTTAGAAAAAATTTTAGCAGGACTTACAAACGTGCCTCTAAATTTAAATTTCAAATACAAAGAATTAATAGAAATATTTGAAAAGCAGTCTCCGTTTAAACCCGAGATAACGATTATTCTTGGAAGCGGATTGGGAAATTTTGTAAAAAGCATAGAAGTAAAAAAGACTTTCTCAACACATGAACTGCCCGGCGATCCTCCTTCAACCATTACTAGCCATGAAGGGAAAATTCATTTTGCCGAACACTCCGGTAAAAAACTTTTAATCTTTCAGGGAAGAATTCATCTTTATGAAGGCTATAAAATCTGGGAATGTATTCTGCCCGTTTTTATTTCATATAGACTTAATACGAAATACTTGATATTAACCAATGCTGCCGGCGGTGTCAACAAAAATTTTGCCCCGGGCGATTTTATGCTCGCAAAATCATTCAACGGATTATTTATAAAAAATGAGTTGACAAGGTTAATCAGCGTTGCCTCTCTGGAGGGGAAAAATAATTTCCTTAATCTCCCCTCTTCAAAATTAAATTCCCTGATTAAAAAAGCGGCGTATGAAGAGAATATTGATTTAAAGGAAGGCGTGTACTGGTACATAAAAGGACCCAGTTACGAAACTCCTGCCGAAATAAATATAGTCAAAAAATTTAAAGGTGATGCAACCGGGATGTCGACGGTGCATGAGGCCGTTTATGCAGCTTATATGGGAATTGAAACTTCCGCAGTCTCCTGTATAACCAATTTAGCTGCCGGTATTTCACCTAAAAAACTTTCACATGAAGAAGTAACATCCACAGCCAGGCAGGCAGAAAAAAAACTCGAAAATCTGATAAAGCATACTGTTACTCTTGCCTGAAACCATAAACATTTAGTGGTTTATACATCTCTAAATTGATTGACTTTCAACCCCTTTACTGGTAATTTTGTCAGTTAATTTTTATTCGAAACTTATCCCTAATCTAAATCTAATATGAAAGAAATACGGTTCAGGCTCATTCTAATTTTGGCATTTACAGCTCTTAGTATTTACCTGCTGTATCCGACATATGCTGATTACCAGAACAATAAAAAAATATCTTCTATCCTTGAAAGAACCCGATCGGATTTAAAAATAAATAATCCCGGAATGACAGAAGCCGAGATTGAGAGCAGACTTTCCGCTTTGGAAGACAGCTTGAAAGCTGTCGATCCGTCTATTGCCGAAACAAAGCAGAAAAGACTTAAACTAGGACTTGATCTGCAGGGAGGAATGAGAGTTGTCCTGGAAGTAAATACGATTAAAATGCTTCAGAAGCTGGCAAAAAATCCAAATGAAGAATTTAACCAAGT
>JBLNGL010000132.1:0-2584 GCA_050264735.1 Ignavibacteria bacterium
AGGAGCCTCTTTGGGCTCGATCTCTACTCTTAGTTTTATTTCATTCTTTAATTTATTATCAGGTGATGTGATTACTTTCTTAAAATTAATTTGTGAAATTCTTTCAGCAGTATTTTCATTGATAAATGATTTCTCAATCTTCTCCAGGTCTGAAGATTGAGGATTAAACAATTTTAATTCATCAGTTTCTTTGTAAAAGAATTTATTTGCTTCTATAGTCTGTTTTGCCGAATTATTAAAGTTCTCGACAGGTTCATCGGGAGAAACTCTAGAATAGTTTATTTCTAATTTAAATTGGTTCTGTTCAGGCTCAAGAACCCTGTTGAATACGGTTATATTTTTATTGTTGAGGCTTGTTTGTTTTTCCTGTCCCGGTTTGCTTAGTTTAAGATTCAGGATTTCTTGCTGAGATTCCAATTTAAATTGATCCTGTTCATGCTCCGGGAACCTGTTGAACAGGCTTATATTTTTATTATTAAAACTCATTTTTTCCTGTCCCGGTTTGCTTAGTTTAAGATTCAGGGTTTCTTGCTGAGATTCCAATTTAAATTGATCCTGTTCAGACTCCGGGAACCTCCTGAACAGGCTTATATTTTTATTATTAAAACTCATTTTCTCCTGTCCCGGTTTGCTTAGTTTAAGATTCAGGGTTTCTTGAGGAGATTCTAATTTAAATTCGATATTACTGTTCTCTAGTAATAATGAAACAGCATCATCATTTTCTATAGCAGTTTCCCGTAATTCTGAAAAAACCGGCAGTTGAATTGTACCCGGATTCTTCGGGGATTCTTTGTTTATCAAAGCTTTATCAATATCCTGCATACCGAAATTTTCATTTATCTGTTGAATAAATAATGAAATAGTTTTAATTACCTCAGTTCCCGGTATGTCCGACTTTAATTCAATCTTTTGAGCTGAATTTTCAGAACCTTTTTTTAAAGATACTTCTATTCCTGCCTGAAGAACCGCATTTGCTATTCCCGCAAAAACTTTTTGAATTGCAGAATCGCTGATTTCATCAAGGCTCAGTTTTAATTTTTTCTCCGGAAATTCTTCAATCGGTTTTTCAGCTTCGGTATTACTGCTGGTTTTACTGAATATATCGTTAAGTGATTTTGTTGCATCTTTCGGATAGCTTAAGATTTTTTGTTCTTCAGGATTTTGCTCTCCATTTTCATTCAGAAAAACCTTAATTATATCTGAAAAAAGGTAAGATACATTGCCGAACTTATTAGGCTTTGAAATTTCCGGCGAAGCTTGATTAGTATTAAAGAAAAGAGGATTGAACTGCATCATTTCATCCTCGTAATTCTTGATGCAAATTCAGGGTTAAGTTCAGCCAATATTTCCGCCGCTTTTTTCTTTTTCATAGTGTAAATAATGTCCCTGGCCATATTATCGGAATAACTTGCAATAATTTTAGCTGCTTTCTTAGGCTCCATATTTTCATATAGTTTCGCAGTTGACTTCATCCATTTAGTATAAAGCGTGTCTTCTTTTGCATTATTATTTGAAATTATTTCGGAATTGCCCGTGACGGGTTCATTTGTCCCCTTAGTTTTGGTTATGGGAATATCTGATTTTGAAATTTCCGGAGGAGTAATTTCTTTATTTAAATTCAATTCGGTTTTTTGCTGAGTGGGCAGAGTTTTGTCTGTTTGATTGATTTTTTCAGGTATCGCTTCTGTTTTCGAAGAGTCTGTAAATTTGTTCAATGCTGCAGTATATAACGAATCGGCGGTCCGCCTGTCCGTTGCCGCTCTCTTTTCAAGAGCACTTCTTCTAAGAGAATCCTCAGCCAAAGTTTTTTTCGTATCAATATTATCCGGTTTACTGCTGAGTAATGAGTCGTTCGGAAATTTTTGAGGACTATTAAGAGTATCGGTTATAGATGATAAAGTTTCTGCCGGTCTGAAATCAAACTTAAAAATATTCGAATACCTGGAGTTCAAGTATATAATCGCTCCGGATGTTAAAATAAATGCTGCAAGAAAAACCGATATATAAATAATTTTATTTTTCACTTTCCGTACCTTGAATATTTTTGAATCGCCAGTTCATCTATGAGATGAGATTCCGAATTGCTCTCTTCCTTTTTAAATGCCTGGAAATGATTTTCTTCCAGCGTATTAAATATTTTATGCTCCAGTGATTTCTGAACCAGCTCCGAAATTTTTTTGACTTTTTCATCTTCGAGCTTTTCTTTTTCCGTTTTTATCAATGAGAGCCTTTTGGAAATAAGGAACTGATAATTTTTCTCAAACCTTAACTCAAATGCTTTCATGATCTTTACATTCAATTTCTTTTTTCTCTCTGCTTCATCATTCGCGATTTTATTATATTCATCTTCCAGTTTTTGAATCTCGGCATTTATTGCCGCAACTTCTTTCTGAATTTTTTTCTCCTGGTTCTTTTTTACGTTTTTTATTGCTTCGTATTTATAGAGGAATTTCGGCATAAAATATTATAACGGCTGCTCAATTAATGTAAATAAATGTTTTTTTGCTTCCTCAAAACTCGACTTCTCGCTCATATCCTGCTTCACGAATTCTCTGAGTTTGCTTATTTTAGTTAAGGCGTGATC
>JBLNGL010000133.1:0-3421 GCA_050264735.1 Ignavibacteria bacterium
TTGCTGTTTTCTGGAGAAAGTAAAAATCTTCGGCAGCCTTTCTTTTATTCATTCCCTCTGCTTTAATATAAGTTTCATGGTCGCATGCGAATGCAGAGCCGATAGTATGAAAAGAATATGGGGAGCCGGAGTATCTTAAGGCTAAAACATAGTATCTCAAAAAAATTTCATAGCAAATAATTGCCGCCGTTTGTCCGCTGTAACCTGAAAGACCATGACGGTATTTTATAACGGCTGCACCTGCGTGACTGCCGTTAAAGTATTTAAATAGTTCCGAAAGATAATTCTTTTCAACGGTGCAGTCTGCATCGAGGCTTACTAAAAATTTCTTTCTTTCATAGGAATAATCAAATGCTGTAAGCGCCAGGTCCATTCCGACTTTCCTGGCAAGTCCGACCCCTCCTATTTTTTCAGGCATCTCCATTCCTGCAGAAGATGCATCAATCAATCCGATATTCACCTTATTGTTCATTATTATCGACCGAATATAATTCATAGTCTTAATGTTTTCTTCTTTTACACCGGCTTCCGAAGAGACAAAATTATTTATTACAAATAATATAAGCGAGTGTTCAAGACAATCGGAATCATTTTCCGAAAGTGACTGGAGAAGCCTTTTTATATTTTCATATTCTTTAATCGCAGGAATAATTACAGCAGCGCTGATTTTATCTTTTTTGACCGCCTCAAGAATCCAGCGGCGGTAAGAATATTTTGCCAAATATTTTCTAACAGGACGCGGAAAATTTTCATTCATGAT
The DNA here is from genome assembly GCA_050264735.1 of Ignavibacteria bacterium. Classification (GTDB taxonomy): domain Bacteria; phylum Bacteroidota; class Ignavibacteria; order Ignavibacteriales; family Ignavibacteriaceae; genus DATKLQ01. Next base: position 761 of record JBLNGL010000133.1, read on the forward strand.
TTATTTAAATAATTTTCAATCAGTTTCCGTGCAGCAGGTAAATCAGGTCCGTCAATCCAGTTGATTTTTACTCCTTCCCTCTGCATTTTCCGGAACCAAGTCATCTGCCTTTTAGCAAATTTATGAATATCGCTGTTCAGCTTGTTAAACATATCATCATAGCTTAATTCATTATTAAGGTGCATCGCAGCCAGCTTGTATTCCAGTCCGAAGCCGTAAAGCCTCTTTAAAGGGATTCCCTTAGAAAGCAATGATTTAACTTCCTCAATCATCCCTTCATCCAGCCTTTTTTTTAATCTTACTGTTATATTTTTTTTGACCTCTTCCCTGGCTAAATTAATTCCGATTACAAGCGAAGATATTTCTTTTGGAACAGAGAGAGTATCGTTTTGGGAAATCTCAATCAAAATTGCTTTAATAATTCTGTCTTTATCCAGAAGATCCGTTGTATTGTGCACTTTTCTTTTCAAGTTCAGAAGAATCTCCCTCACCTTATCAATAGAAAGCTGTTGAAGCTCTTTCTGTTTTAATGAAGAAAAATCTGCTTGCTTTAGGTTATACTGCTGCAGAACGGAGCTGATGTATAATCCAGTCCCTCCGACAAGAAATGGAATTTTTCTTTTTTTTATAATTTCGTTAAATGAGTGATTAAAGTATTTAATAAACAAATACAGATTGAATTCTTCGGATGGCTCAATAATATCGATTAAATGGTACTTAATTTTTTTCCCTTCAACAAGAAAATCATTTAAATCTTTCCCCGTGCCGATATCCATACCCCTGTAAACCTGTCGTGAATCTGCTGAAATTATTTCACCGTTAAATTCATAAGCTAAACGGGCGGATAATTTGGTTTTACCTGTTGCTGTCGGACCAAGAATTACAATAAGTCTGGAAGGCATACATATTTTATTTTGGCTGCCGGTTTGGACCGGTTAATTTTTCATTGACAGGGAGAGATATAGTTACCGAAGCTCTATGGCTTAAATTATTTATTTTAAAAGATCCTCCGATACTCTTTATAATATATTCAGGAATTGAAAGTTCTATGCCGGTACCATTATTCCCGGAGGCAGCAATAGAATCAAAAATATTTTTATCGCCGGCTTGCTGAATTACGGTCCGAGAATCCCTGAATTCCACTTTAATATTCTCCTCAAGGTTTTCAGTTTTTATATAGATCTTTCCGCCCGCCGGCATAGCCCTGCAGAAATTCTTAATTATATGGAAGCATGCCTGGCGGAATTTCTTTTTATCTGCAAAAACGAGTCCTTCAGCATTAAATTTTTTAAGCAGCTTTATATTTTTCGTTTCTGCAAACTTCGCCAGCGTCTTTAATGAATAATCCAGGATCGCGTTGATATCTTCATTTACCGGCTCCGAAGAAAAATTTCCCCGAACGAATTCAGTAAGAGATAAAAGATACTCTTCCCCGCTATCTGCCTGTGCATGCATATTTTCTAAAATCCTATTCACGCCTGCTCCCAAATCCATTTTATACAGCATATTGCTGCAGGTTTTTATTGTATGAAAATTTTCTATTAAATCATACTTAATTTCTGAAACAATTTTACTTAAAGCAGAAGATTTATTTCCCTTTTCTTCACTCTCAGTTATTTTTCTTTCGATAATTGAAGAAAAGAAAGGCGAAAAAAGGTTCAGAAATTTCTGATCTTTTATGCTAAACTCGCCGTCGAGTTTATTGGCGAACCGGAGGACAGCTAAAAGATTATTTTCACCGTTAAAAAGAGGGAAGCACAGCAAAGAATTAATTTCTGTTCCTTCTATTCCTTCATATTCCGGAATAAATCTGGGATCACATTTTATATTATTGGAAAATAATATTTCCCTTCTTTCAGCGGCAAGACCGGTTATCGCAAGTCCAATCTTGAATTTCACACCGTGTTTACTTGAAGGCATCCATCTTATTAATTCATTATCTGCAGTATTGCTGATGAAGAGGTCGCATTTTTGACAATGAAGCAAATATGCCGATTCCAATAACAACGAACTTATTTTATTAGCGGATGAACCGATCTTGATAAATGATTCAGCTATTTTTCTAATCCCGGATTTTAAATCTTCATCTGCAGCAGAGTCTGCAGTGTTATTAAAGCCGGTTAATTTTTTTTCATAAATATCCTTTTCGTCAAAATATTCGTCGTTATACGATGTGCTGATCATTTCATCGGGATTTTTATATTCATATCCGATCGATTTTTTATTTCCCTGATCCTCTGCAGATTTATTTTCAAGAACAGCAAACCGTTCATTTTTAAAAGCCGTCAAATTGTGGATAGGCATTTTTTGCAATTCTTTATAAAATTGCATCTTTCCCGGGGCTTCCACCCTCAGGAACCTAGATTTCCCGGAGCCCGGAAAAGCTTTTTCCGAATCTTTAGCTTCCGGGATTATTTCTTTTGACGGATATTCCTGTTCGGGGAATGCAGCATTATTTAAATAATATAATTTTCTAATAAGATATCTTGGAAGATCATTTATAGATAATCCGTACAAGATGCAGTCGCTGCTTGCAACAGCAACGGAGGACCTGGGCCTTCTGTAAATAATCTCCTTTTCTCCGAAAAAATCGTTTTTAATTTTGATTATTACCTGATCGCTTTTACCGGGTTCATAATGATAGTTTTTTAATTTAACTTC
>JBLNGL010000134.1:0-4467 GCA_050264735.1 Ignavibacteria bacterium
TGGATAAGGAAATCATATTTGAACTTGATACATACTGGATTAAAACAGCCGGCGGGGATCCTGCTAAGGTAATCGGAGATTTTGGAGCCCGGGCGCCGCTGCTTCACATTAAAGATGGTCCTGCTGTAAAAGGAGATCCCATGTATAAACATGTACCGGCAGGTCAGGGCACACTTGATTTTAAAGCTGCAGTAAAAGCAGGCGGAGAAAATATTAAATGGATGATAGTCGAATTTGATGAGTACGATAAAAACATTTTTGACGGGATTAAAGAAAGCTACAGCTATCTGACAAAAAACGGACTTGCTGAAGGGAAAAAATAAGTAAAAAGTAAAAAGTAAAAGGTAAAAATCTTTTTTTCATCAATAATCGGGAAATAAATGAAGGTATTATTTATAGGCGGGACAGGAAACATAAGCGCTTCTCTCAGCAGGTTATGCATTGAGCAGGGAATCGATCTATTCCTTCTTAACCGGGGAAACAGAGATGTAAATATCCAGGGAGCCGAATCAATAATATGTGATATTTCAAATCTTGTTCAAGCCAAACATGCACTTGAAAAACATACATGGGATGCAGTCGTCAACTGGATAGCATTTTTAGAAAAAGATGTTGACAGAGATATTAATTTATTCCGCAATAAAACTAAGCAGTATATTTTTATAAGCTCGGCTTCGGTTTATCAGAAACCTCCTTCTCATCCGGTTATTACTGAATCTACTCCGCTGTACAATCCATTCTGGGATTATTCCCGTAATAAAATTGCCTGTGAAGAAAGATTAATTAAAGCATACAGGGATGAAAATTTTCCGGTAACCATTGTGCGTCCTTCTCACACATACGATACCGTAATCCCGGTACCAATGGGGGGATGGACTGAATACACAATTATTGACCGTATGAAAAAAGGGAAAAAGATTATTGTTCATGGGGACGGAACTTCGCTATGGACGCTTACACACGCCGAAGATTTTGCCAAAGCATTCATAGGGCTTCTTGGTCATCAGCAGGCAGTCGGAAATGCTTTTCATATTACCTCAGATGAAAGCCTCACCTGGAACCAGATTTACGAGGCAGTTGCCGAAGCTGCCGGAACGAAAGCAAATATGATCCATATTGCCTCGGAATTTATTTGTAAATGTGATAATTCATTTACAGGTAATTTATTGGGAGATAAATCGTACAGCGTGATATTTGACAATACAAAAATCAAAACATTTGTCCCCGGATTTAAAGCTTTAATCCCTTTTAACCAGGGGATTAAAAGAACATTAGCCTGGTTCGAAGCCGATCCTAAACGGCAGATTATAAATGAAGAAACTAATGCAGTCATAGATAGAATTATAAATGCATATGAACATAAGACTAAGTGATTAATTAATTCATTACAGATAATAAAAGTTCAAAATGAATAGAAGAAACTTTATTAAAAGCACAACGGGGACTATTGCAGCATTATCAATTCCGGAAATTCTGAATAAAACTTTAAATGAACCCAATCAGGCAAATGAAAAATTTCCGAGATATAAAGGATTTAACCTCACCCAGAAGATGGGAGGTCCCAGAAGAAAGTTTGAAGAAGAAGATTTTGAAATAATGGCAGACTGGGGATTTGATTTTGCCAGAATTCCAATGTCCTACTGGGCCTGGTCTTCCAAAGATGATTGGTATAAAATTGATGAAGATGTAATGAAAGACATAGATGAAGCTGTAGAATTAGGAAAACAATATAATATCCACATTAATTTGAATTTCCACCGCGTGCCGGGATATTGTATTAATGGACGCAACCTTGAACCTTATGACCTGTTCGACGATACTCAGGAAAATATGCAGAAAGCGCTTGATGCTTCGGTATACCACTGGAAATATTTTGCTGAACGCTATAAAGGCATTCCAAATGGCCGCTTAAGTTTTGATCTTATAAATGAACCCCCTAAAAAAACAAATGTTCCTAGATATATTGAGATTATCCGTTCGTTAGTGGATGGAATAAAAGAAGAAGATCCTGAAAGACTGATAATTGCAGACGGTATAGAGATAGGAAGGTATCCAATTTTAGGTATTGGTAACCTGGTCCCGGTCCAAAGCACCCGCGGATATGATCCAATGAGCGTAAGTCATTATACCGCAACATGGGTCCCTAAGGATGAATTTGAAACTTTTAATTTTCCGACCTGGCCTATTCGAGGAGACAACGGCAAACTTTGGGATAAATCAGCTTTAAAAGAAAAATTGATAGACTCATGGAAGACTTTGACCGATCAGGGAGTTCAAGTGCATGTGGGTGAATGGGGATGCTTTAACAAAACTCCTCATGATGTAACTCTTAGGTGGATGGAGGATATTCTTTCTCTTTGGAAGGATGCAGGATGGGGCTATGCAATGTGGAATTTAAAAGGGACCTTCGGAGTACTCAACAGCGAACGTGAAGATGTAGTTTATGAAAATTATAATAATCATAAGCTTGACCGGAAGATGCTTGAACTGCTTAAAGAATACTAAACTTCTTTTTTTCAAAATTACATAACAATAGTTCCCATTCTTTTTAAGAAGAAAATACAAAATAATTTTTCGCAGTCATCCAATTAATAAACTAATTAGTTCTTCTGATAAAAAGTTTTAAAGATAAAGTTTAAAAAGTATGAGCAAAAACAGGCTGGAAGCTTTCAGCGACGGGGTAATTGCAATCATTATAACCATAATGGTTTTGGAACTGAAAATACCTCATGGAACCGATTGGAATTCGTTAACTCCCCTGCTGCCTGTAATTCTGAGTTATGTATTAAGCTTTATATTTCTTGGTATTTACTGGAGCAACCATCATCACCTGCTCCAAGCTGTAAAGTATGTAAACGGAAGAACACTTTGGGCAAATCTGCATCTGCTGTTCTGGTTGTCTTTAATTCCTTTTGTTACCGGATGGATGGGTGAGAATAATTTTGGGAGTCTCCCGGTTGCACTTTACGGGGTCGTTTTGCTTTGTGCTGCAGTAGCATATTATATTTTAACTCTTACTCTAATTTCACAGCACGGCAGTAATTCTACTATAGCCATAGCGCTTGGAAAAGATTTTAAGGGGAAAATTTCTATTGTTATTTATACTGCTGCAATACTCATCTCATTCGAAAACTCTTTCATTGCCGGAATTTTGTATGTAATGGTGGCAGTCATGTGGCTTATTCCCGATAAGCGGATTGAAAAAATTTTAACTGAGAAAAATAATTAGGAGAAAAGATGACAAAAATATCGTGGGGTATTCTTAGTACTGCTAGAATCGGTCTGGAGAAAGTAATACCTGCCATGCAGAAAGGAGAATATTCTGCAGTCAGCGCAATTTCATCCAGGAATTATGTAAAAGCAAAAAATGCCGCCGATAAACTGGGAATTCCCAATGCATACGGCTCTTATGAAGAACTGCTGAATGACAAAGAGATCCAGGCCGTATATATTCCTCTTCCAAATCATCTGCATGTGGAATGGACGCTCAAATCACTAAAAGCCGGCAAACATGTCTTGTGCGAAAAACCAATTACAATGAATTACAAAGATGCTCTTTACCTGCAGCAGGAAATAAAAAAATTCCCAGGACTAAAAGTGATGGAAGCTTTTATGTACCGTTTCCATCCTCAATGGAAGAAGGTAAAAAATTTAATAGAAAGCGGTGCAATCGGCACTTTGAAAAATATTCATTCAATGTTTTCTTATTTTAATGCGAATCCTGAAGACATACGCAATAAACCCGAAATAGGGGGAGGCGGTTTGCTGGATATCGGATGTTACTGCATTAATCTTTCCCGTTTCATTTTTAATCAGGAGCCGGAATCAGCAGTCGGCAGCATTGAATATGATCCGAAACTGAAAATTGACCGGCTGGTTTCCGGTGTTTTAAATTTCAGTTTAAATGAAAAAACAGGAGAAAAAGGAACTGCGACTTTTACCTGTTCAACTCAATTAATGTATAACCAGCATGCTGATATTTTCGGAACCGAAGGGAAGATAGAGATTGAAATACCATTCACGCCTATGCCCGGCATGAACCCTAAAATTATTCATCAGCGCGGCGCGGAAATTATCGAAACGAAATTTGATTCATGCAACCAGTATACAATCCAGGGAGATCAATTTTCCCTGGCTGTTCTTAACAAAACCGATGTTCCAACTTCCTTTGATGATGCGGTATCAAATATGAAAGTAATTCAATCTGTATTTGAATTTGCCTCAAATAAAATCCCATCTAGAGATAAGGTTCTATCCATATAGATCTTTGCTCAAAATAACTTCTAGCTGAAGAAAAGATTTGTATATTAAATTTTAAAGTTCTTTTCCGATCCTATTCTTTGCTAAGTTTTTTTTATCATCTATGTGGGAATATTTTATTCTAACAAAAAGGAGATATTATTATGACATTTCTTCTCTGCAAAAGAAACATCCTGCTTATGACATTTATTTTCAGTCATATAGTGA
>JBLNGL010000135.1:0-5978 GCA_050264735.1 Ignavibacteria bacterium
TCCTGGAAATCCTCTGCTGAGCATTAAACTCGAAGCGGTCATTTTTCTGATGCGAATGCAGGTGCAGAAGATTTCTTACGCCTAGTATCAGCTTATAGCTTTCCAGCAGGTGATTGCACTCACTCGGCGAAGTATATTCTTTTTCCCTCAGGAGATCGATAAATATTTCGGCCTGTGTTGCTTCTTCCTGTTTATTCAGCAGAGTTTTATTCTGGATCATAAACATCCATTCAATCGACTGGAAGTCCCTTAACCCTCCGGCAGACAGCTTGACATTGGGTTCGAGAACTTTGGGGGAATCTCCATATTTTTCGTAACGGTTCTGAATATCCTCAATCATATCATCAAGAAGACGGACCTTTACCTTTCCGCTTACAGCAGAAAAAATTTCTTCATTCCACCTTTTGTAAATTTTTTCGGAACCTAACAGAAATCTAGTTTCAAAAAACTGCGTGAATGTATGAAGGTCGGTGCCCGCATATTTTTTAATATCCGAAAAATCTCTGACCGTATGGGAGACTTCAATACCGTTGTCCCAGAATTTAGTTACCAGTAGGGAAATATCCCGCTGATTCTTTTCAACTGCATCGCTTATAAACATTAAGTCAATATCCGAACAGGGAGAAAGCTCGCGGCGGCTGAAGCTGCCTGCAGATGCTAAGCAGAAATTATACTCGCTTCCTGCAGCTAATGTTCTTATGTATTCTTCGATTAGTAAAGATAAATCCAGACTAAACTTCAGTGAGTCTTTCTGCTTTGTATTGTTTCTGAAAAGATCGTCTCTTTTTTTCAGAAATTCTTTTTTAATGCTGCTTGTCTGATGCATAAATGAAAACTTTTATAAAAGTATTATTTTTATTTTACACCCGGTCTATAGATTCCGTTCCATTAAAACAAATCCTTCCTTAATGTATTCAGCTTTAATAACCGACGAAATTCCTCCGCGTACATTAAATTGGGCTTTAATCTGCATATAACGCGGTTTGCAGACACTTACCAGATCATCAAGAATTTTATTTGCTGCATGTTCATAAAAAATCCCGTCGTTACGATAAGAGTTTAAATAAAATTTTAGAGATTTTAATTCAATGCATAAATCATCGGGAATATATTCAATAGTAATTACACCGAAATCGGGCTGTCCGGTTTTAGGGCATACGGATGTAAATTCCGGTGCAGTATGGATTATTTTGTAATCCCGGTTCGGGTATTGATTCTGAAATACTTCAAGGAGTCTGGTTTTTTCTGCCATAAAAGCCTCACTCCGTCCCTCTCAAAAACCTGTCTCGTCTTGGCTAAGTCAGCATGGGCGAGCCAAGGCGGAGGAAAGGGTGGAGCGCTGTTTATTTTATATTCTTTAGGTAATCTTAAAATTTAACTAAAAGCAGTATATAAATCTCACTTCATTTTTGCAATGGTGGTCTAAATATTTTAATTACTTCAAACTTATTTATAATTTTTATTCTGATTTAAACTTCAGCCCTTCCCTTTCTGCCTTAGCCCGCTAAGGCGAGACAGGGTGTGAAGGGTCGGGGATGGGCCAATAATTTGGTCTTTCAATATAACTAATCGGATCATCAATTCCTGCCTCCTGAAATCCTTTTAACCGTAAAGCACAGCTGTCGCAGACGCCGCAGGCAGCTTCCTCATTTTGATAGCAGGACCAGGTTAGATGGAAAGGCGCATTCAGCTCGATCCCTTTTTTTACAATTTGTGCTTTCGACAAATGAATAACCGGAGTAACTATTTTTATTTTTGTTTCCGGCTTAGTTCCCGCTTTAATTATTTTTTCAAAAGCTTTAAAAAATTCAGGCCTGCAGTCCGGGTATCCTGAAGAATCTTCATATACTGCCCCGATAAAAATTGCTTCGGCTTTTAAAACTTCAGCCCAGCTTACACATGCGGAAAGAATATTTGCATTCCTGAAAGGCACGTAAGAGGCGGGTATATTTTTACTATTTAAATCTGCTTTGCTTATTTCAATTCTTTGATCGGTTAAAGAAGAACCGCCGATTTTCGAAAAATGTTTAAAATCTATGATCAATTTTTCAGAAACTTTGTAAAAATAGGTCAGTTCATGGAATGAACGCAGTTCTCTTTTTTCCGTTCTTTGCCCGTAATTTGCATGGAAAAATGCCAGGCTATATTCATTATTTGCAATTGCTGCAGTTACACAGCTATCCATTCCGCCGCTTAAAGCCACGACGGCTTTTCTTGATTTAGATATCATTATTTATTAAGAAGTGTTTTCAGGCTTTCCTGCAGAAGAAGAAATTGCTCCAGATAAAGGGGAAGATGATTGTACACCTTTAATACTTCTTCGGAATCATAATTATGCGACATTATATTTCTGTCATCCAGCATTTTTAACCATGCGGTTTCATCGTTAATCCATCGCTTTTAAATGCAAATTTGAAACATGATTTTGGAGAATAACAATGAGGCAAGCTCATTCTGTACTAAGGCCTTTATTGTTTTCCATGCTAATTCGAAACAGAACTCAAAATACTGTATACAGCCGGCTTGTATTAATTCATCTTCACTCTGTTCTTTTAGTGCACTTTGAAACCGGTTTACTGCTTTGGTTAAATCCTGATATAGAAGTATTCATAATAGCTTTATAATTTTTAAGCACTTCCATTCTAAATTTATCGGAAGTTCTTTTCAAATCGACTATTTCTATTTGTGAAGAGTGGATAAATTTTCAATGCTATCTGCAATTTCATGAAATAATTTAAGAGGTAAAGCTTTTTTGCCCAGAATGGCAAGATCAAAATCAGAACGTTCCCCGGCTTTACCGGATGCCCTGGAACCATAAAGCAGAACTTTATATCCTTTTAAATTATCAGAAAATCTGCTGATCTCATTTCCAATCATGTTGATTAATTTTTTTTCCTGAAGCTCACTCATTTTCAAAATCTTTAATTAATTGTGTTTAAAATAACTATTTCAATTGTTACAAAGAAATTGTTTCACAGGTTTGAAGAAAGAGGCCCGTTTAGTATTTTTGTGCCGGTAAAAATTTGGAATATTAACTAAAAATAAAGGAAATCCAATGCGTAAAAAAGTTATTGCAGGAAACTGGAAGATGTACAACGACCTGAAAGGCTCGAGTGATTTGATTAATAAGCTTGTGAACGGATTAAAAAAAGAAGAATACAATTGCGATATTATAATTTGTCCCCCTTTTACTTCTTTAGCGGAAGCAGGCAGTCTTTTAAAAGGAACCGGAATAATGCTCGGCGCACAGAATATGCATGAGGCGGAGAGCGGAGCTTTTACAGGCGAAATTTCTGCTTCAATGATAAAAAGCACCGGAAGTCAATATGTAATTATAGGGCATTCGGAAAGAAGAACCATTTTTAAAGAAGGTGATGAGCTGATAAATAAAAAACTAAAGGCTGCATTAAAGGGCGGCTTGAAACCGATTTTCTGTATCGGCGAAACATTGGAAGAAAGGGAAAAAAATATTACCAATGATGTTTTGAAAAGACAGGTTGCAGTCGGTTTGGATGGAATTTCAGAATCAGAGCTGGAAAATATAATTATAGCTTATGAACCGGTCTGGGCAATCGGGACCGGCAGAACAGCTACACCGGCACAGGCGGAGGATGCGCATAATTTTATAAGAAATTTGATAAAAGAAAAATATTCTAAGAATGCTGCTGAAAATATGATTATCCAATACGGCGGCAGCGTTAAACCGGATAATTCGGGCGAACTCCTTTCACAGCCGGATATTGACGGCGCTCTGGTCGGCGGAGCATGCTTAAAAGCAGATTCGTTTATAGCAATTATTAAATCGGCTTAAATATTCGTGCGGATTTTATATTTGTAGATAGACAACCGAGGCGGCTTTTTCCTTCTTAAAAGTAGTAAATGTAATCTATTAATTTATTTTTCCGGCACAAATTACATTGATTTCCCCTCCTTTCGTACGTATATTTGTAGGTTTTTTATACAAATTTTAGGAACCGGATGGGAATCTCCAAGTATTACTGCCTTATTCTTATATTTTTATTAAACATCCCTTCCATAAAAAGTCAAATTTTATTTAGAGAATTACCCAATTATCAAATAAATTCTTCAGATTCTTCCTTTTTTGATATTACAAAAACCAGGAAAATACTCTCTTTAGACGGGGAATGGATAGTTTTTCCGGCAGATGAGAAAAATCCTCAAAAGACAAAAATTACTGTTCCTTCTATTTTTGAAGGTGAAGGAGAACTGATTTTTCAGCGGAAATTCCCCTTAACTAAAAATGACATATCGAATCATCAATTGAAGCTTCACTTTCTGGGTATCTTCTATGCTGCCGATATATCTATTAATAATGTAATTATCTACAGGCATCCCGGCGGCTTATTCCCTTTTCAGCTCGATTTACCGAAAGATATTTTGAAAGGGGATGCTGAAAATCTCTTGTCTGTTAGACTTAATTATAAGCTTGATTCTGAAAATACAATCCCTTTAAAGCAGCGGTTTTTATTCCCTAAAAGTTTTGGCGGAATTATCAGAGATGTGTATATCCACGTTATTCCGAATATATCCGTTGCCGAACTAAATACAAGCTTTACTTTGGATGACCGGGGAAAGAATTTAAATTTGAAGATCATTGCTAAAATACAAAACAAGGAATTCGATAAAAAGGATTCATTGATGAAAAATGATGAATTTTTATTACGAATCAGCCTTTTTGCGCCGGATGCACCCAAATCGATTCAAAAATTGGAATCTGAATTTTCCATAAATATAAATAAAGACAAAAGAATAGAACAGAATATTACCGTCAGTGATCCGGTGTTGTGGTCACCGGAAAATCCCAAATCCTATCTTATTAATATTGAACTCTGGAGAGAAGATATTCTGCTGGATCAGACCGGGGAATCATATGCTTTTTATTCTATAGTATCTTTAAAAGATTCACTGCTTCTAAATGGAAGAAAATTTGCTTTTAAGGGAACTACTTTAGTTCCCTCATTCGAGGAGTTCGGGCCTCTTTTAAGCTATTCTGTGATGGAACAGGATATTAAAATAATAAAGGAAACCGGATTCAACTCAATTCGTTTTATCAATTCCATTCCTCATCCGTATTACCTTGAACTGTGCAGGGAATACGGTTTATTGGCACTTATTGAAATGCCTTTAAGCAATATTCCGCAGCAGCTGGCGGGTAATCCTAATTTTACCGAATTGAGCAGAAACTATTTATTAAGCCTGCTTAAAGCCTTCAGGAAATACTCGGCGGTTGCCGCAATAGGAATCGGGAGTTCATATGTTCCTTCTGTAGAAAATCATATGAAATTTATAGAAGCTATGGGAGCAGCCGCTGGGAAAAACAGCGGTAAATTGGTTTATGCATCTTTCTGCAGAAGCAATTTTTCTGCCGTTCCCTATATTGATTTATACGGAATTGAATTATTAAATACAGCGATACCGGAAATACAGGATGAGCTTAAAAAAATTCAGGACGAAATCGGCAAAGGAAAAGTCTTTATCAGTTCGGCCGCATACCCGGTTAATGTGGAAAATTCCGACGGATATATTAATCTAAATTCATTTGAAGCACAGGCCAAATCTTTCGAAGATCTGATTAATTATTCGGAAGAAAATCCTCTTTCAGGCTATTTCATAAATACTATGTTTGATTATAGAGGAGATTATGCTTCACTCATTGCCGGCTACCATGAAAATAATCTTTATCAAATAGGAATTGCCCCGGAAAACAGGAAAACCGACAGGCTTGGGTATAAAGTGATTTATGCAAAGCTGCATAACCTAGAGGAAGTAACGATTCCAATCGGCAGCAAAAAAGATGATTCCCCCATGATCTTTATAGTATTCGGATTGCTTCTTGCATTGCTGATGGGTGTGCTTGTAAATTCCGGCAGAAAATTCAGGGAAGATTCTTCACGCGCACTGCTGCGTCCATATAATTTTTATGCTGATGTTCGCGACCAGAGAATTATTTCCGGGTA
>JBLNGL010000136.1:0-3432 GCA_050264735.1 Ignavibacteria bacterium
ATAGGTAGCTTCCAGGTAGCATGTAGGTAAATGATTTTCAATTCCGCCGTCGCTTGGATATAATTCCGGTAAAGCAGACTGAACAATGGGGGTTCTGCCGTTGTCAATGCCCCAATATTTAACATCGGGGAAAATAGAGCGGAACTTATCCCAAAAAATATTGTCTACATTCCTTCCCGGATCGCCGAATCCGATATCTGCTTGGGCGACGCCGGCCACATTAATAAGCTGATCCAAAACAGCGAAGACAATTTGCGGCGATGTATCAACGATACTATTGTCGCCTCTATCGGTTTGATTCTCTCCTGAAGGTCCGTTATTTAAATTAAGTTTAATAACAATTTTTTCCCCCTGGGTGTATCCTTTATCTCCTCTGGCATGAGTCTGATTGTAATATCTGAAAATTGCATCCCAAGCTTCGGCATCGGATTCTTTTCCGGTTAGTGATTTTAATGCCTCGGAGATCATATTTTTAACTGCGTTTTGATCTGTGTTGGAATCCATCCACCAATAATCTCCGCTTGAGTTTGAGCATTGCTGATCTACTGCAGCAGAATCGCGGATCCAAACCACACGGCCGGGAAAAATTCCTTTTCCTGTTCCGACAGGCTGATTCGGCTCTTCCAATGCATTTTGGTATTTACCAAATATAAATTGTCTGTCTCCTTGAAAAACAACTGAGCCGGTGATTACCGCGCTAATTATAAAAATTGCTGAAATCCAGTACCGTTGTATCCGTAAATATTTTTTTGCACTATTTATGGCAAAAACCGAAGCAGCTAGGCTTACCAGATAGATTATAAATCCTGAAGCTATCGGAAAAGCTGCACGCTGGCATGGATAAGAGGCTCTGCTCGGTTTGGGAATTACCCGGATTAAAAACCAAATCAATGCTCCGAGTCCTATTAATGGTAACAACAATTTTGAAATTTTATTTTTCATATTCATACCCCTGTGACTAAAATTGTAAAAATCATGCCTACTGAGCACTATTAACACCTGCATCAACCCGGAAACAATCCCAGGTTTGCGCCGGAGTAGTTGCCGAAGCGGTATTTCCGCTGATCATATAAAAATAATCGCCTATGCCCCAGCTAAAGGCTTTACAGTAAGGAGGTAAAATATTTTTATAAAAATAATCCAGGTTATCTGAAGCCGGATCGAAAATAAGCACAGGATCTTCCGGTGCATCTGTTCCGATAAAGATTTTACCATCGCTGGAAACTGCAATTGATTCAATTGACCGGTAGCCGAATCTTGCCGAAAAATCAAGTACTAGCTGTTTTATTGGGTCCACTATTCCCGGTGAAATAATTGAGTGACGCCAAATTGCGAGTCCGGCATCTCCCCCAACCACAACATAAACTTGGTTTCCATATACTTTCACATTCCAGATTGAATCAGTACTATATACACCGATAGCGGAGCTTGAGCTGTCGGGAGCAATTATCCAAAGATCAGTGGTGCGGGGGCCGCCTGTATAAAAATAACCGTTTGCATCAAAATCACCAAAACTCAGCCTCTCATTAGCGGAAAGCCGGTGCCATACAGTGGCTTCGCCTGAGACCGAATTGATCTTTTGAATCTGTCTGTTATCCCGAAGGAGATATAGATTTCCATCCGGTCCGATTACAGCATCAGTAGGGGCATTGCCTGCTGCAGGCGGTAGAACGGGGAGCGAATCTAAAAGAACGGATCGTTCTCCTGCAGCAGATATTTTAACAATAGAGTAGGGAGAAACTGAACCTTGTACTACATATAAATTTTCTGCATTGTCTGCTGCCAAAGCGTTGAGCTGCTGGTTCTCCAAAAAAGAACCCCATTCTTCCATTACCGGATCAATCTTGTAAGGGCCAAATTTCACTACTGATCCGCTGTCTCTCCATACCTTTGCATAGCAGGAATCAGTCACTAAATTCGGCCGCCGTATTGTTATTGAAGTTTCGGTTTTCCCTATAATTTCGGGGATAATCGTTGGACGCTGAGGTCCAACCTGATATTCCAATTTAATATTTGTAAGTGGTACTAAATCGAAATTTTCTCCGAGAATGGTAATGATATTTGTCCCCGGTACTGCTTGTTGAGGAGAAATTGAATTTATTATAGGGATTGTGTCCGGAGGATTATACTCTGTTATATCCCATTGCGGTTCGGCAACATCATATTCGCAGCCGGGCATCAGTATTATTGTTAAGGTAAATAATACAAGTGCAATAACTATAAAACGTAGGACTTTCATGATTTCACTCCTTGAGACCATAAGAAATATGGTATAAAAATTTTATTTAGAAAATATATCATCTAGTGAAAACCTTGCCGTAAACCTTTGGACTTTATCAAATATTCCAAAGGGTGTATAAGAATAGTCAAATGAAAAGCCGAATTGAGATAGTCCTACACCAAATGAAAATCCGTTTTGCTCGAAGGTACCTGAAGTATAACCTCCGCGTAAGGAAAAAGCATTCAGAATTTTATAATCCATTCCGAATTTAATTTGTTCCGGATGATCCCTATAGTGGCTCGCATCGAGGCTGACATAGAGAGATTGATCAAAAGACATTTTCTCGACAAAGTCTAATACATTCATGGATATTCCCAGAGTAAATGTTACCGGAGCTTGAATTCCTTCTTCAGCATACTTGTACTCTGCTGAAAAATTTCGTACGGACATCCCGAATACAAGGCTTTTTAATCCTGTCCTGAATTGTGTTCCAAAATCAAATACTAATGGGAATAGTTCATTATTTACATTTGCAGTATCGGCAAATCTGTTCCCTGAAGTATCTGTATAAGTATTTTCAGCGATCATACTTTCACCCAAATCTTGATGTACCCAACGCACTTGACCTCCTACACTAAATCTATCAGTTAACTGTTTGGCATAGCCAACACCAATAGCTAAAGCATTCAGGGTGAAAATTCCTGTATCATCATACCCTTGAGGTGAAGCTGAATTCACTCGGGTGCCATAAAAATCTCCATAATCAACATATTGTACGCTAAAACCAATAACACCATACTCACCATCATAGGGATTAATCGCCAGGCTGAATGAATTATGTCTTATATCTGCAATCCATTGGTTGATGCTTGCGGTTGCATCGGCAAAACCGCCCATATCAGCCATGCCTGCAGGATTAAAAAAGAGAGCACTTGATCCGATTTCCAGACTAGTCATTGCTTCGGCCATAGCGGCAGCACGTGCATCAGACACTACACTTAAAAACTGAAAACCGCTTTGGGCCAATTTCTGATTATCCTGTGCAAATAGGCTGTTAATCAGAAGAAATCCTAAAAGGGTTCCGGCAATAGAATTTTGTAAGATATTTTTCATTAATTTCTCCTTACCTGATTACTACAAATTTTCTTATTACAGATTCACCATCAGGTCTTTCAACATAAAGAATGTAAATTCCGCTGGCTATTATCTGT
>JBLNGL010000137.1:0-6278 GCA_050264735.1 Ignavibacteria bacterium
GGCAGATGTAGCAGTTGCAATGAATTCAGGAACTCAGGCTGCTAAAGAAGCTGCAAACATGGTTGACCTTGACAGCGATCCGACCAAGCTGCTTGAAGTTATTGAGATTGGAAAACAATTATTGATCACTCGCGGTAATGTTACTACTTTTTCAATTGCTAATGATGTTGCAAAATATTTTGCGATCATTCCCGCAGTATTTTCCGCTACTATCCCCGCGCTTAATGTGCTGAATATAATGAAGCTCGGCTCTCCTCAGTCTGCTATCCTGTCGGAAGTAATATTCAATGCATTCATTATTCTTGCCTTGGTTCCACTGGCATTAAGAGGAGTAAAATATAAACCGATCGGTGCAAGCGCGTTACTCAGGAGAAATATTTTAATTTATGGATTCGGTGGAATTATTATACCGTTCATCGGGATAAAATTAATTGACCTTTTAGTAAGTATCTTCTTTTAAAGGATATTACTATGAAATCTTTAAGAAATGTTTTAGGTCTTCATTTTTCAACTTTGATTCTTTTCGGATTGCTGTTTCCGCTTCTTATTTTAGGAATAGGGCAATTTTTTCCGCATCAGTCGAACGGATTACCAATTTACAAAAACGGCAAGCTGATCGGCTTCGAAAACATCGGTCAGAAATTTACCGATCCGAATTACTTTTGGGGACGTCCATCTGCAGTTGATTACAATGCCGCTTCAACCGGCGGTTCAAACAAAGGACCCACAAACCCTGATTATCTGAAATTAGTCGGGGAAAGAATCGACACGATGCTTAAATATAACCCTGAGATAAAGAAGTCAGATATTCCGGCTGATTTAGTAACTGCTTCTGGAGGCGGGCTTGATCCGCACATTTCTACGCAAGGTGCTTTTATTCAGATACCGAGAATTGCTAAGGAAAGAAACTTAGACAGATCTGCATTGAGGAAGTTAGTTGAAGAACACATTGAATTGCCCCTGTTAGGTTTATTCGGTCCGGAGAGAGTAAATGTTCTTAAGCTTAACATTGCACTGGAAGGCCTCTCCCAAACCCTCTCCAAAGGAGAAGTTAATGAACTTTAAAAGCCCTGGATTTCAATGAATTTGAAAGTTAAAATGATTTGTCAATCATTTTTGTTGAGCAAAAATCTTTTACTCAAAGTTCAATTCCTGTTTTTAAAAGTACAATTAATGTTTTCATGATATCACCGGATGAATATAAAATTTCAAATAGGACTATCTTTTCTGGATAGTGATAGGACTTGTGCTTATTATTGACAAACTGTTAGTTTTATGGATGCAGAATGGCCTTAAGAACAATGATAATAAAAACGAAACGCTGCAGAGAATAAAGCCGCTTGATGAAGCGTTCAGGTTAAAAAGGAAACAGGACAAAATACTCTTCCTCAGCGAGAAAAATATTTTAAGTTTATTTTCAGGATTAAAATATCAGGGAGCTTGATTTTTATCCGGTCTGAATCGAATTAAGTTAACATTTCATTTAAATATTCTTTTTTATATTGATTTCATATCCGGCTAATTTTAAATGAAAAAATTATATGTCAATAATTAATATTACTCCCTCCGGCCCAAATTTTTGCCAATATTTTAACCGCGTGGAAATCAGTCTAATTTTGCTTGCTTTCTTGTTTTCTCCATTGACATTATATACTCAGAATCAATCTAAAGCAGCAAATTTTTATAATGAATCATTTTATTCAATTAATGATAAACTTCCGGATGAAAGGTCTGATTTTTTACTTTTAATTGGATCAATTGGTTATACTTTAAGCTCACCTTTCCGGTGGCATGCGGAAGATTTTATAATGCTTGGCGGATTTAGTGCAGTCACTGCCGGTTCATTCCTTCTTGATGATGAAACAAGGACAGTAATGCTCAAGAACCGGAATAAGGTTTATGATGGTTTAGCACGGATAGGATTTTCTTACGGGGCCCCGCAATATGCGATTCCCGGTGCAGCGGTATTTTACCTGGCAGGTTTAATTGCACAGGATGAATGGCTGAGAACAACAGGATTAATGATGGCTGAATCTTTAATAAACATAGGGATTATTCAGATACCTGCAAGAATAATTGCCGGCAGGGCACGCCCGTTAACCGGAGAGAAAAATACCTCATTTATATTATTCACCGGCTATGATCAATTCAGAAGCTCATTTATTTCGGGGCATGCAGCAGTTGCATTTTCATTGTCGACAATTCTTGCCGATCAGATAGATAATATATGGGCAACTATTGGCTTATATGCTTTAGCAGCACTTACACCTCTTTCACGTTTATATGAAGACAAACATTGGTTGTCGGATACGGTAATCGGATCTGCAATGGGTGTTTTTATTGCAAATACAGTGATCAATTATCATAAGAATTATGAGGAGAAAGAAAAAAAACTTTTCATAATTCCATCCGTAAATGCAGTTCTTTTATCTTATAAATTTTAAAATATAATGACTGAATTATGATTATCCGCTTGGAATAATCTTTAAAGGAACAAAAAATTTAATAAAAAAGGTATGCAGATAATGAAAATATCGGAATTAATCCCTCAAGATAAAATTATTCCCGGGTTAAAGGGAAAGAATAAAGAAGAAATAATTAATGAATTGGTTGATGTATTTAAAAATGATAAAAGAGTCTTTGACATCGATGCTTTGCGCAATGACATCTTTAAAAGGGAAAGAATAATGTCTACAGGAATTGGAAACGGGTTTGCAATCCCGCATTGTACAACCGATGTTGTAAAAGATTTCATAGCGGCTTTTGGTAAATCATCTGCACCGGTTGATTTTGATGCAATAGATAACCAGCCTGTTATCCTGTTTTATTTAATTGCCGGGAATAATATTAAGCAGCACATGAAATTGTTAAGCAGCATTGTCAAGTATATGAAGGACGAAGTCAAAGAGAAATTATTAAGAGCCGGGAATGCAGAAGAGATACTTGCCGTTTTTAAAGACTTTGAGCTGAAATATCCGGACAAAGCTGAATTAAAAAGTTAAAAGGAACTTTGATAATCATTAGAAACATATTAATATAGTTACCTTAAACTTTAGAATTGAATGCTGGAACCGCAAATTTCTATATTGGCAGAAAGATTTCTGAATCTTATCCGTTCCTCCAAGCAGGGGAAGCTTAAAATTTACATCGGAATGGCTGCCGGTGTCGGAAAAACCTACCGGATGCTTCTGGAAGCAAGGGAGATCCTCGAAGAAAAAGTCGACGTAATGATCGGGTATATTGAGTCCCACGGCAGAAAAGAAACTATGAAGCTGATGGAAGGAATCCCGGCAATTGAAAGAAAAAAAATATTCTACAAAGGAAAGCTGCTCGAGGAGATGGATGTTGATGCAGTTCTACTGCAGAAGCCTGAAGTTGTTTTAGTCGATGAGCTTGCCCATACAAATGTTCCCGGCTCGAAAAATGAGAAACGCTGGCAGGATGTAAAAGAATTAATTGAAGCCGGAATAAATGTTATCAGCACCGTAAATATTCAGCATATCGAGAGCATAAACGAGCAGGTTGAAAAAATCACCGGGATAAAAATAACAGAAAGAATTCCGGACAGTATAGTTCACTCCGCAGATGAGGTAGTAAATGTAGATCTGACTATTGAAGAGCTTATCGGCCGTTTGGAAGAGGGGAAAATATATGATTTAAAAAAAGTACCTGTCGCGCTTCAAAATTTTTTTAAAAAGGATAAACTTCTGCAGCTGCGCGATCTCGCATTGAAAGAAGTATCGCGCCAGATTGAGAGAAAAATCGTTAAAGAAATTCCGCTCGATTCGCGGGAAAGAATTAATGCCATTGTAACCGCCTTAAGCTCAAATTCTGAATCGGGAAAGAAAATTATAAGAAGGTCCTCCCGGCTGGCAGCTCTTTATAATTCAAAGTGGTATGTGGTTTATGTCCAGACAAACCGGGAAATGCCGGATAAAATAGATCCGGCCGTTCAAAGGCATTTATTAAATAATTTTAAACTGGCAACGGAACTAGGTGCGGAGGTGAAAGAGATAAAAAGCAATGAAATTGCTAAATCAATTGTAGAATTTGCCAAAGCAAAAGAAGCTTCATTAATTGTAATCGGTAAACCGACGTTCTCAATAATATACAGGCTGAAGCCGAAAAATTTATTCCGGGTGCTGGCATCTAAAGCCGCACAGGAAAATATTGATATACTTCTAGTATCGCCGAAATGAAATCTATTAAAAGCAAAATAAATTTTGCATTGATATTTCTATTCGCAGTTACCCTGCTGCTCGGCGTCCTTGGTATTTTATTTATTGGTCAGCTTGCCCAAAAAACAAGGGGGACCATTCAGGATAACTATTCCTCGGTTGATTATGTAATTAAAATGCTGACTTCCCTGGATGAAATGAATTCTTTCCAGATTAAAAATTTAAGGAATGTAAACTCAATAGATACATCAGAAATAATTAATTACCTGAAAACAAAGAAAATATTTGAACAAAACCTTCAGCTTGAATCAAAAAATATAACTGAGGCAAGTGAAAGTGAAACAGTCGGAGAACTTCATTCAGAATACACGGATTACATGAGCATCTATGAAAAATTGAAGAAAAATAAATTAAACGCTGATGATGATTTCCAGGCATTTAATAACAATTACTTATCCGTAAGATCATTAATACTTGGAATTTATAAGCTGAACATGGATGCAATTACGGACAAAACAAATGAACTGCAGTCTACGGCCGATGAAGTGATTTTGTATATGTCCATTGCTGCCATATTAAGCATCCTCATAACTCTTTCTTTCGCTTATACTTTTCCTTCAAAAATTATAAAGCCCATTAAAGAATTAACTGAAAGGATAAAATCGATAAGCGAACAAAAATATGAGCAGAAGCTTGAAATAAATACGAAAGATGAGCTCGGCGAGCTGGCCTCCGCGTTCAATACTATGGCGAAAAGGTTAAAACTTTATGATGCGAAACATATTGATCAGCTTTTGTTTGAGCAGAAGAGAATTGAAGCAGTAGTAAACGGACTTGAGGACGGTGTTCTCCTTATCGATGAAAACAGGAAAATCGTTCTTGTCAATAATACTGTTCTTAAACTGACAGGTTTGCAGGAAAAAAATATTTTATCTCAAAACATCCCTGAAGTAACTGCTTATAACGATCTTATTAGAGAAATCTACAAAACGGCTGTGAATATAAAATCGGAAAATTCAACGGAATTGAAGCCGCTTAGGATTATTCAGAATAACCGTGAATTATTTTATAAAATCGAATCGGAGGATATTAATACTTACTCGGAATTTACAAAAAGAGAAATGTTTATCGGCACCCTCATCATTCTCCGGAATATTACTAAATACCAGGAAATGGATAAAGCAAAAACTAATCTTTTGGCGACTGCTTCGCATGAGCTGAAAACTCCGTTATCGTCAATTAATTTATCCCTTAAGCTGTTTGAAGATAAAAGATTGGGAGCGTTAAATGAGGAACAAAGGGGAATAATCCAGGATATTAAACGCCAAACATTAAGGCTCTCCAGGGTAATCAATGAAATTCTAGATTATTCACAGATTGAAACCGGCAATATAAGGTTAAAATTCGCCTCCGTTAAACCGGAGGATATTATAGAACTTGGCGTAACCGCATTGATGATGCAGGCTGCAGAAAAAAATTTGGATCTCGATACTGAAATAGAAGAAAATTTACCGGAAGTCAATGCAGACCTGGAAAAAATTGTATTCGTGTTTGTCAATCTCTTAAATAATGCAATAAGGTTTACAAAACCGAACGATAAGATTCAGCTGTCGGCACATAGATTTAACGGAGAAGTCAAATTTTCAATAAAAGATCACGGACCCGGAATATCCAAGGAAGATCAGGAAAAGCTGTTCCAGAGATTTACGCAGGTGGGGAAAAAAACCAGGCAAGGCTGGGGTCTGGGCTTGGCAATTTCAAAAGAGTTTGTTCTGGCCCAGGGAGGTAAAATCTGGGTAGAGAGCAAAGAAGGGGAGGGGAGTGAATTTAGCTTTACCCTGCCTGTAACAAGACATGCTTAAACATAATTATGGGCTTATATAGGGGAGCTGAAAATTCTTTTACTCTATTAATAAAAAAATATTTCAGCTAAATATTAAAGGCCTCATTTATTTTCCGGCAAAGTTCAGAGGTAATGACCGGTTTACTGACTAACGGCATGCCTTCCAATTCTTTTAAGTTTTTCGAGAATAAATCCGGAGAATAAGCGGATACAAAAATTATCGGTATATCTATTTTGGATTTTATTGAACTGGCAGC
>JBLNGL010000138.1:0-4666 GCA_050264735.1 Ignavibacteria bacterium
TTCAAAATATTTATTCATTAACTCTTCGGATGTCTCCGCAACTTTTTCAATTAATTCCAGCCTGTATGCCTCAGCCCGTGATTTTAAATCGTCGGGAATATCCGATTCAGTAACTTTCCTGGTTCCAACTGCACCATAATTACATAACTTCATTTTTTGGACATCTACAACAGAATTAAAATTTATCCCTTCATGCACAGGGAAAGTTATAATAACTGCCCCGGAAGTAATTCTTTCACGTGCTTGTACAACTGTGTCTTCAAATCCGGAATGCTCATTATCTGCTTTATTTATGATTATTGCGGAGGGGAGCTTGTAGTCGTTAACTAAGGAGTAGGTAATTTCGGAACCGACTTCAACACCTTCAGCAGATTTAAGAACCAATACAGCCGTATCGCTTACCCGCAGCGAGCCTTTCACTTCTCCTATAAAATCGGTATATCCGGGTGTGTCAAGAAAATTTAATTTAACTTCATTCCATTCCAAATGCATTAAAGATGCTGAAATAGAAATTTGTTTTTCAATTTCGTTGTGAGTGTAATCCGATACTGTGTTCCCTTCCAGGATACTGCCGATTCTATTTATTTCTCCGGCGGTAAAAAGTAAGATCTCAGATAAAGAAGTTTTTCCGCTTCCTCCGTGTCCGATAAAAGAGATGTTTCGTATATTCTCAGGATTATATTCTTTCAAGCAAATTCCTCCTAAATTTTAAGGTAAGTCTGCACTCATGCAGAAAATTATCGTAGAATATCCCTCTCCGCTTTTAAGTGAAAAAAAAAGACAGAGCAGATTTGTTTATTAATTTCTTCTGTAGGTATTCCAAAAAGCTTTGACCCCGTTGACAACCGCGGAGAAGTTTTTCACCACATCCAATACCGGTTCTTCGAAGCCTCTCCTAACTTTTGCTTCCAGTTCCAAAATTGTTTCTATTCTGCTCTTCACATCGTTCACAATTTCTCTGGTTGTTTCAAGCTGGTTCCCAACTTCATGCGACAGATGGTTAAGCTTTTCACTTAAATTAGTAGCGGAGGCAATTAAAGGCTTAATTTGTATCGATACTTCTTTAATATCGACCTCCGCGCTATGAAACGAATTAGCAATCTTCTTTAAATAAAAAATTAAGGCAATACACAATGCAGAAGCCGAGACTATTAGAATTATCAGGAAAATATCCAGAATAGGCATTTTGCTCTACAATTTAGTTATTATGATTGTTTTGTTTCTTTATAAGCTTCAACACCGGCTTTAAAAGCATTTTTCAGATTATTCTTTTCGCTTTCCAATGTCTGCTTGCCGGAAGAGATAGCCTGCCCTACTTTCGATTTAGCATCTGTAAAGATTTTCTCGGCATCTTTCAGCAGTTCATCGGATTTGATTCTTGCATCGCTGACAAGCTTTTCCGATTTCTTTTTACCCTCATTTATCATCATTTTTGCTTTATCGCGTGCCTCCTCTAGATATTTTTCTGCCTCATCAAGATATTCATCTGCCTTTGATCTGATATCATTTCTAAGCTCTTTGCCGCTTTTCGGTGCATAAAGCAAAGCTATAATAGCACCTACCGCACCCCCGGCTAAAAACCCTATTAACAAGCCTTTTCCGTAACCGTTTTCTTTAGACATAATTATTCTCCTTTCTAAAGAATAAAAAGTTTTAAAAAATAACAACCACCCTCTTGAAAATCAAGAAAAGCAGCTGTAATTGTAAATTCATTTTCAATAAACTCTAAATGATAAAATAAACAAATAAGAAATGATTTAGTTGATTAAAATAACAATTTGAGCTTTTATCAATCACATATTTTTTACTATTTCTGCTGCAAATTCGGAAGTTTTAACTTCCTTAGAGCCTTTCATTAAACGGGCAAAATCGTAAGTAACTACTTTTGATTTTATTGTTCTGCCGAGCGCTTTTTCAATTAATGCAGCCACTTTCTTCCAGCCGAGAAATTCAAACATCATAACACCTGAAAGAATAACCGAACCGGGGTTTACTTTATCCAGCCCGGCATATTTCGGAGCTGTCCCGTGAGTAGCTTCAAAAATCGCATGATTATAGCTTATGTTTGCGCCGGGAGCAATTCCCAATCCTCCCACCTGAGCGGCAGCCGCATCTGAAAGATAATCGCCATTTAAATTCGGAGTAGCTAAAATATCATATTCATTAGGTCTTAATAAAATCTGCTGAAAGATGCTGTCCGCAATCCTATCTTTAATTAAAATTTTTCCTTCAGGAATTTTTCCTTCATATTTCGAAAAAAGCTGATCTTCGCTTACAGTAATATCTGAAAATTCAGAAGCGGCGACTTTATATCCCCATTCTTTAAATGAGCCTTCCGTAAATTTCATAATGTTCCCTTTATGAACAAGAGTAACGCTTTTTCTTTTGTTATCTCTTGCATATTCTATTGCCTTCTTTACCAGGCGGGCAGAACCGAATTCACTCATCGGCTTTATCCCGATGCCGGAAGGTTTTCTTATATTCTTGCCAAATTTTTTATTTATGTAATTGATAAGATCATCCGATTCCTTTGTACCGGATTTAAATTCAATTCCCGAATAAACATCCTCCGTATTTTCCCTGAAGATTACCAGGTTAAGCTTTTGCGGCGCTTTAACGGGACTAGGAACCCCCGGATAATATTTAACAGGCCTGACACACGCAAACAAATCCAGTATCTGGCGGAGTGCAACATTTAAGCTTCTTATTCCCCCGCCAATAGGCGTAGTTAAGGGGCCTTTTATTGCAACGGCAAATTCCTTTATTGCTTCTACAGTTTCATCGGGAAGCCATTTATTTTTCCCGTAAACCGATAAAGCTTTTTCACCGGCAAATATTTCCATCCAGGCAATTTTCTTTTTCCCTTTAAATGTTTTTTCTACTGCCGAGTCAAAGACCAGCTTTGAAGCATTCCAGATGTCGGGTCCTGTTCCGTCTCCCTCAATGAAAGGAATAATAGGATTATCCGGTACATCCATTTTTCCTTCTTTAATAATAATTTTTTCACCGCCCGGAACATTAATATTTTTAAATTTTGCCATACCTGCTCCTTCAATAATTAAATATTATTCTCCAGTTTTAATGGAGCTGTTATTTTACCGAATCGATTTTGGTAGATTGATACACTGATTATACCCACAACAAGTGCAAACCAGAGAGTAACTACTCTAGCAATGAATGTTGAGGCAACCGCAATTTCATTCGGGCATCCTTGTTTAATAAGCAGAAAAGTAAGCGAGCCTTCGGTTACTCCTAAACCGCCGGGAAGCATCGTAATTGCTCCGACTATTGTTGAAAAAGCATAGCTGAACGAAGACCACATTAATCCAGCATTTAATCCGAAATTAATAAGAATCAAATAATAAGCAAAACATTCAAAGAACCAGGAAATTGTGCTTAAAATGGTCATATAAATCAGCGGGATAATTCTCAGCATTTGATACGAACTTTCGTAAGCATTATGAATGCTTGCCAAATGCTTAGCCAGGAATTTATTTTTTTCAAGAAGTGAAATCAAAGGCAATGCGAGATTTCTGTTGGTTAAAACAATCAGAACGGCAAGAAAAAATATACCTGATAAAATTACCACTATTCTCCCGTAATTAAAAATGTAAGCACCGGCCAGTGCTATTATAATTAATGAAATAAAATCGGTAATACGTTCTGCAAAAATAATCGGAGCTGTTTTGCTTACCGGTTCACCGGTAATCTGCTTCAGCAGATAAGCTTTTAAAAACTCACCCATTTTCCCGGGGGTTACCGACATTATCAATCCGGATGCAAAAATTGAGAGGGAATCTGTTTTTTTAATTTTAATTTTTAAGATCTTCAGGTAATAATCCCATTTGAAGAAACGGAATAAGTAATTCATTAGTGCTAGGGCGAAAGGGATTGGAATAAATATCCAATTGAAGCGGCTGAATGCATTAACCACCTGACCGAAATCCGCATATATAATAAACGCAAGGTAAACGAGTCCTGCAATCCCGGCAACCAGCAGTATTTTTCTTTTAAGCTTTTCTAACACTCAATTATTCTCTGCAATGATTTATATACTTTGGGCAATGGAAGCCCGACTACATTATAATAACATCCATTAATTTTCTTTATGAACACGGCGCCGAAATCATCCTGGATTCCATATGCTCCGGCTTTATCCATGGGGCTTCCGGAGGAAATATAGGACCGGATTTCATTGTCATCCAATTTTCTGAAAGTAACTGCTGTTTTTTCATAAGAGGTAATATTCTTTTGATTTTTAGAATTAGAAATAGTGTAACCGGTATAAACATAGTGAGTTTTGCCGCTTAATATTTTCAGAATCCTAAATGCGTCTTTTTCATTCCTTGGTTTTCCTAGAATATGATGATTAATTACAACGATAGTATCTGCAGTTATTATTATTCCGTTTTTAGTCAGCCTGCGGGCTTTTCCCATTTTCTCCTGCGATAATCTTTTCACTGTCTCATAAGGTTTTTCATTCTTCTTAAATCGCTCCCTATAATGTACATCAATGACTTTGAATTTTAGGTTAATCTGTTTCAGAAGCTTTTTTCTCCTGGGAGATTTCGAAGCCAAATAAATTTTAGTTTTGGAATTAAGCATTGAAAAAAATATATAAATCGGAAGATGCAAAGTACAAACAAGGAAGTTTAAATAAAAAGAT
>JBLNGL010000139.1:0-3522 GCA_050264735.1 Ignavibacteria bacterium
GCTCACCTTCCCTTCGGGAAGGGACGGGGAAAGTCGTTTTCATTTAATTCCCAAACGTTCTTTTATTTTTTCCACCCATGGAGATTTACGCTCCGGAATCAAAAATTCAATAATTAAAAGCAAAATAGCCGGAAACAAAAAATAATAAAATCGATTTTCGTAATCAGTAACTTTTTTAACACCAAATTCTGCCTTTTTGATTTCGGAAAGATCATCATAAATTTTTTCAAGATAGTCTTCATAATTCGAACCCCGGTAATATTTTCCGCCGGTAATGGATGCAATCTTTTTTAAGGCATCTTCATCGAGACGTGTTAAAACAGTCTTCCCTTCCCTATCCTGTTTAAAGCCAATTTGTACGCCTTTATTATAAACAGGAATAGGCACACCTTCCGGTGAACCTAACCCGATCGTATAAATTTTTATTCCTTTTGCCTTCATATTTTCCGCAGCTTCATTTATATCTCCTTCATGATCTTCGCCGTCGGTAATAATTATCATTACTTTTTCGGTGCCGGAAGAATAATCAAAAGATTTATCCGCCAGATTAATAGCCGGTGCAATTGCAGTGCCCTGACGGGGGACAGAGTTATTATCTACAGCAGACAAAAACAGATTCGCCGCCGAATAATCTGTAGTAATGGGAAACTGCACGTAAGCTTCCCCGGCAAAAACAGCCAATCCAATTCTGTCCCCTTTTAATTTATTAATTAAATTAGAGATTTGAAGTTTTGCTTTTTCAAGTCTGTTTGGTTTAATATCCTCGGCAAGCATACTGTTGGAAACATCCAGAAGGATATATACATCAATGCCTGTCTGTTTAACTTCTTCTATTCTGGAGCCAACCTGCGGATTAGCTGCTGCAATTATCAGAAGTACTAAAGACAGAATAAACATGGAGAATTTTAAGATATTTTTACCCCTGCTGAGAAATGGAAGCAGCACTCCATGAAGTTTTTTGTCTGCAAAGCGTTCCAATATTTTATTCCTGTTCCTGCTGATGAACCAGAAAATCAGAATGAAAACAGGAACCAGATATAATGCATTCAAATACTCTGGATGTGCAAATCTAAACATAACTTCTTAAGATTAAATATAAATATTTTTTTTCTGAATTTTAATGCATTGTATGATTGTATGACAGTAAGGTTTTTATTTTTATTATTGCTCAAACATTCATTCTACATTACGGTATTTTTCTCAGTAATGTTTTAGAAAGTCCGATTTCAAAAAGCAGCAGGATCAAACCACCGCCGAGCCAACCGTAAAACAGCTCGGTTGCATTCCTGTAGGAAGTTATTTCGACCTTAGTTTTTTCGAACTTATCTATTTCATTATAAATCTGTTCAAGTTTTCTGTTGTTGGTTGCTCTGAAATATTTTCCGGAAGTAATTTGAGCAATCTGCCGCATAACATTTTCATCTATTTCAACAGGCATCATCTGGTATCTTGTTCCAAAGGGAGTCTGAATAGGATAGGGAGCCTCACCTCTTGTACCGACACCTATTGCATAAATTCTTATATTAAATGTTTTTGCAATCTGCGCCGCAGAGATCGGGTCAATTTCACCGCTGTTATTGACGCCGTCGGTCAGAAGAATCATTATTTTACTCTTAGCATCGCTTCCTTTAAGTCTGTTTATCCCGTTGGCAATTGCATTTCCGATAGCAGTCCCGTCTTCAATCATTCCGCTTTTAATTTCTTTCAGCAGATTTCTCAAAACAGAATAATCGACAGTTAAGGGACACTGGGTAAAAGCATCCCTGGAGAATATTACCAGTCCGATTCTATCAGACGTTCTTCCTTTAATAAAATCATCAATCACTTTTTTTGCAGCTTCAAGCCTGTTCGGCTTAAAATCTTCTGCAAGCATTGAACCGGAGATATCGAGAACCATAGCAATATCGATTCCTTCGGTATAAATATCTTCCCCTGACGAAAAACTTTGAGGCCTTGCCAATGCAACTATGAGCAGAGCGAGAGCAAGAAGCCGCAATGCCACCGGGAAGTGTTTTAATCTTTCTCTCCATGAAACAGGAAGCGTATTAAAAGGATTAAGGGATGAATATGTAATCGAACTTTCAAGCTTTCTTCCTTTAAACCAGTACCATACCGCAAGAATCGGAATTAGTAGTAAAAAATATAAAAACCAGGGATATGCGAAAAAAATATTATTGAACATATTCACCCTCGGTTTTTACAGGTACACTCTCGGTTACCGTATTTTCAACAATTTCATAAGCCTGGCGCATCATTTCTTCATTAATGCTGTCCAGCGGGATGTACTTGGCAAATTTTACCAGGTCTGCATTAGCTAAAAAGGCATATGTAATTTTCTTTATGTGCTCCGGGATCGTAATCCTATTCATATTCTCCATTATTTCATATGTAGTCAGCTCCATTGCCAGAAAATTAAAACGCTCTTCGAAATAGCGCCTGATTATCTCCGTTATCCTGGTATGATATTCCTTTATTAATCCTGCCTGCCATAATTTTTTCGATTCAAGGTTGTGCAATGCCGTCAATGCTTTTATATGGGGAGGAACATAGATAACTTTTTTAATTACCTTTTTCTTATTTTTCTTTTCCGATCTCAAATAAAAAAATAAAACTGCTCCGATAACCAATAATGCTCCCAGGTACCAGAGCAGCAGTATTTCCCACGGCATTGGAATTCTTAAAGGATCCTTTATGTCTTTAATATCCCCTTCGCTATCCACTTTAAGTGTATGTACATTAAAGGCAACTTTATTGGTCATTGCGGTTTGCTTTGCAGTATCATTATTAATACTATAGAGGACGGGAACAGGCGGTATAGTAACGCCGGCAGAATCATATTTCCCAAGGATGTAGCGGAAAGCTACCTTCTTTACATTATTTTTTTCTGTCACCTGCGGAGATTCTTCACTCAAGATTTCCACACCGGATAATCTTTTTTTTAAGTCAGGAGTATAAACATTTACTCCTATGGGATAATCAACTTCGATGATGTAATTAATATAGTCCCCGACACTATAAGTGTTTTTATCGGTATAAGCCCGTGCAGAAATATTCTGTGAATAAATCTGCCCAGGTAATATGCAAAAAAAGGCAATTACAGATGAAATTTTCTTTACCATCTTCTTTCGCGCATTCTAAAGAACCGGATTAGCGGCTTAACATAATCTTCACCGGTTTTTACCTCAATATTATCAATCCTTCCGGAAGCAAATAAGTTTTTTCTCATTGCAGAAATTTGATTTCTATAATCTTTTATTCTTTCCTGAACTTTGCTGCTGCTGGTATCTATCCATCTTTCCTGACCGGACTCGGCATCTGCAAATTTCACAAGTCCCATTTTGGGAATTGAGATTTCCCTTTCATCATTTATCACAACTCCGATCAAATCGTGCTTTTTGCCCGCAGCCTTAAGTATTCTATCATATCCCTCATCAATGAAATCGGATAAAAGAAAAACTATGCTCCGCTTTTTTATTGCACTATTCATGTATTCCAATGCCGATTTAATATTTGTAGCTTTCC
>JBLNGL010000140.1:0-5186 GCA_050264735.1 Ignavibacteria bacterium
TTAAAATTTGATGATGGTTGTTTAAATCAAAATTATAAGGATCTTAAATGCTGAATAATAAAGATATTGAGATTGTAGCAGCTGGTCATACTTGTCTTGACTTAATACCAGCTTTTACAATCGAAGGAACAGTGGATAAGATGACCGACGTGCTCGTTCCCGGCAAGATGATCAATATGGGCGAGTGTGTCGTCGTTGGAGGTGGTCCGGTCACTAATGCCGGTGTTTCTATCCGGCGGCTTGGAGTAAAAACCGAATTAATCGGAAAAATCGGCAACGACGATTTTGGTAAAGAAATCCTTAGCTGGTATGAGGAGCATGAGGGACACTTTCAAGGTATCAAAGCGGTAGATGGTGAATCAACATCCTATACAATAGCTATTTGTATCCCCGGCATAGATAGATTTTATCTTCATCATTGCGGTGCAAATGATACATTTGGTTACGATGATATGAATTTCGATCTTGTAAAACGTGCAAAGCTGATGCTTTTTGGTTATCCGCCCTGGATGAAAAGGCTTTACGAAAATACAGGTGCTGAGTTAACAAGAATTCTTAAGCAGACTAAAGAGTTAGGGACAACTACCGTACTTGATCTATCAATTCCTGATACAAGTGGTTATGGTGATAAAATAGACTGGCTGGCAATCCTGAAAAACTGGGTTCCGTTTACTGATATAATGGTTCCCAGCGCTGAAGAAGTCTTTTATTTCTTGTATAAAAAAGAATTTCTTAAGAAAAAAGCTAATCTCGGACCAAAGGAAAGTGTGCTTGATTACCTGACGGTAAAAGAGATCTCAACGTTGGGAAAAGATTTACTGGATATGGGTGCAGCTGTTGCTATGATAAAATGCGGTCATAGAGGATTATATATAAGAACTTCAGGACGTGAGCGGTTTGAAAAGCTCGGAGCGGCAAAATGTGCTGACATTGAGAATTGGGCTAACCGTGAACTATGGTTTCCAGTGTATCAAGAAGAAAAATTTGTCGGTGCACTCGGCTCCGGTGATGCAGCGATTGCAGGTTTTCTTTCTGCATTTGTTTGGAAAAATTCTATTGAATCATGCCTGCGTTATGCTAATGCTGCGGGAAGTATGAACGTAACTGTTCCGGACGGCCTTACATGGAATAAAGGTTTTGATGATTTAACAAAACGTATTAAATCGGGTTGGAAAACAAAGGACTTAAAAATTGACGAGCCGGGATGGAAGAAAGTACATGAATTCTGGGTCGGACCCGAGAATCACGGTAAATGGGAATCATAATAATATAAGTTACGCATGAGTCGTAATCGTAATCCTAAAGGTAATCGGTTTGAAGTTCGAGTAAGATTAAGATTATGATTTAAGATTACGAACTTCCCTGTGTAACGTGAGTTAATAAAAAAACAGGAGACTCAAAAATGGCTAAAAAGAACAATGCGCAGCGGGACGCATTCATAAAAAAATTGTTGGCAAAAATGAGCTTGGAAGAAAAAGTCGGCCAGCTCTTAACATTTACACGGCGCGGAGCGCAAATAACACCCAGCGGGATAGAACAGATTACAAGATTATTTTGCGGCGGACTTTGCCTTGAACCTTATGCGGTAGAAACCTGTAAAAACCTCTAGTGGGGTAATTCACAGATCGATAAGAATTTTAATAAACCGGAAGGCTATTTTGCGATTGCAAATAATTATTTTGCCGGGAAGTCTTTTGGTATCAGCATAACTCCGGGAGAATATACCAAGGATCTGAATAAACTGCAGAAGTTTGCAACGGGCAGACGCGTAGGGATTCCGTTGCACATGACAATTGACTTCGAAGGCGATTTTAAGAACGATTATATGGCCGGCGGTATAAGACAGTTCCCATCGCCGATGGGCATGGCTGCAATCGGAGATCCAAAGCTGACATATAAAATCGGTCTGACGATTGCAAAGCAGTTAAGTAATATCGGAGTTACTCAAATGTATTCGCCGGTCTGCGATGTGAATATCAATCCAAAAAATCCTGAAATAGGAATCAGATCTTTTAGTGATGATCCCGAGACATGTGCAAAACACGCCGTTGCTCTTATAAAGGGTTTCCAGGATGGCGGTATTGCGGCAACTGCAAAACACTTCCCCGGCCGCGGTGCCTCAGATACCGATGCTCATGATGTACTGGAAGTAATTAAAGCTGATAAGCAAAGAATGCAGGAAGTTGAATTGTATCCTTTCAAAGCTGCGATCGCTGCGGGAGTCAAAGCAATAATGACCGGGCATTCAATCTACCCTGCATATGATGACAAGTATCCGACAACATTATCGGAGAAGATAATTAAAGGTCTTTTAAGAGAAGAACTCGGATTCGATGGGGTTGTAGTGACCGACGCGATCGGTATGGCTGCAATTCTTAAACAATGGCCTCTTCCAAAAGCATGTGCAATGTCGATTAAAGCCGGATGCGATACGATACTTCTGAAAGCTGATGATGAATCGAGATCGCAGTGCTTCTTCGGCGTTCGGCAGGCAGTGATGGACGGCGAAATTTCCGAAGAGAGACTTAATGAAGCAGTGACTCGGCTCTTAAGAATGAAATACGATCAAGGTCTGTTTAAGACAGCAGGAAAGAAGGATCCGAAAAAGGCTCAAGCTTACGCATTGAGTAAACCCGTCGTTGATTTTTCGTGGGATGTCGCCAAAAAAGCGCTAATCGTTATGCGCGATGATAAGAAACTGCTGCCCTTGAATCCCAATGAGAAGATGCTGGTTGTCGAACAACGTATTCCCTATGAATTCTGCGGAAAAGATCCTTATATGCATCAGCATATGTTCTGCGAGGATATGACGGAGCATACGCATAATCTTATATTGGAGGATACCGACTTTGCAGCAACAGAAGATGAAGTTGCAGAGTGCCTGGAACTTGCGAAACAGGTGGATACCGTTGTTATGACAAACTATTATGCCCGAATTGTGAAGACCGGTAATAACCGGTTTCTTGTAAAGAAACTCAAAGAGGCGGGTAAAAAGGTAGTCGTTGTAACTAATAATCCGTATGTGGAAGGTACTACAACTGAGGCCGATGTTGTGGTATGTAATTTCAGCGGAACACCTGATTCAATAAAAGCTGCTGTTGGAGTGCTGTTTGGGAAAGTTAAGCCTTCGCTCAAAACGAAGCTGCCTATAAGCCTTGGTGTTCAGAAAGAAACACCTGTAAATAAACCGGCAGTACGCAAGCAAACGCTTGATTTATCTTATTGTTAGAAGTGAGACGCTTGGGTATTCCCAAGTATTAAGTCAGTAACAGATCAAACATAATAAAAAAATATGCCAGCACCTCTTAAATTGAGAATAAGTGATGTTTATACTATCTCTGGATCTCAAATTTCTGAGATTTATGTCAAAAATAAAATGACAGTCCATTTTCAGGGAATGTCAAAGACACTTCAATTTCCGCACACCATTGCACTTCAAGGCGCTCCGACCTGTTCGATAGGTATTTCTCATGAAGGTCTCTATAATAGATTAAATAATGCCGGAAGACTGATCTTATTAAATCAAAATGCAATTCAATTTGGTTCGGCGCCTTTCATAAGTGTTGGTGATGAAAAACCGGTTATGCTGACACAGAAGCAGCCTCAGAAGGTAGAAGGTCCCGATGATATACCTGCAATGAAAAATTATTACCATACTCCGATTCCTGAAAAGCAGATATCTATATCTCTTGCCACACCTTTGGCACAGTTTATATATAAGCTCGGGAAAGTCCAGGTAATAAGAAGGTTGATTTCTCCTTTGCTGTCAAGAACGAATCATGCCTTAATTCCTGTTGGCGTCGAGGAATATGAAGTCCGGAATGATTCAAAAAAGGCTCAGAAAATTATTCTGGTAATTCCCCGCCCATCCTTGGTAAACCTTCAGGAAAAGGAATTGAAACCGACCGACCAGGATACTGTTTACGTATGTACAGCGCCGATCAAAGGACATATACATAAAGATTTTAATTCCGGAGGTATTCTGGGAGTAGTAATGGGGAGCAGCGAATGCGAAGATCATATGGTTATCGCTGTACCGCAAATGGCAGGTGTTGAAATAGATATACAGCCGTATTTCTGTTTGAACAGACTTAAGCAGGATTTGCTCTTAAATGATAACGGAACCTTTTACGAAAAGAGAAAACCTATTCTCAATCAAGATTATGGAGCGGCTGTCAGTCTTGCTTTTACTCTGGAACCGAAAGCATCCGTTAAAATACCATTTGCATTCGCATTGGATTTTCCGCAGCAACGGTATATTGACGGAAAGACTTTTGATCGCAAATACATTAAAAGTTTTAAAGATAAAGAAACCAGGGGAGTAGATATGGTGAAGCTTGCCCTGGATAATTATTCTGCATGGTTGGATGGAACAATAAAAATTCAAACCAAAATATTTGAATTGATGCAAAAAAATCCGACTTATAAGAATGATAAAAACGGGGCCCTGAGATTAGCACGGTTAATTTTCAACGAATTCAGTTTCCCTCTTTCTAATGCCGCAGCCTGGGTTGAAGATGATGACGGCAATGAGAGGGCGAGATTCCTTGAATGCTTTGATTACGCATATATCGACCCCTCTGATGTTGATTGGTATTCAATGGTATTGCTTGCGCTCTTCCCGAATATTGAGCGGGAAATTTGCCAGAGCTTTGTTGACTCAATTCTTGCAGAAGATCCTGCTCCGCGTTATTATCATTACCACTCTTCCTTTGTCGAAGCTAGAAAACATTTTCAAGAAAACCCTGAAGAATATGAAGGTCAATCGTTAATTCAAATAAGGGATAAGTTCAAGATCAAAGAAAGTGTTGCGCATGATTTAAGTGCTATGCCAAAAGGTCATCCGTTGCGCAATGTTAGTGATTATGCCTGGTACAATAATAATTATTGGGTAGATCTGTTTCCAAAGCTGGTGCTGCGAGTATTGAGAAATGTAAAATTCATGGAAGATATGGATTTCTTAAGGAAGAATTGGGAAGCGCTTAAATTCGGATTTGAATTCTTACAAACGCTTGACATTGATGGAGACGGTATCCCTGAAGGAAATCCGCATGAAGTAAAAAACACATTTGATAATTTGACTTTATTCGGAGTTGATAGCTACGATGCTACAACCTACATGGCAGGTTGCCATGCGATGAGCATTATGGCAGATATGGTGGGAGATGCATCTGCAAAAGAAAAGT
>JBLNGL010000141.1:0-2630 GCA_050264735.1 Ignavibacteria bacterium
GTTTCCGTCTTTGTCTCAGGCTCATTAAATAATTCTCCATTAATATTCAATCCTTGTTTCGAAAAAAGAAACTGCCAGTCGACTCCTTTTTTTTTGGTCTCATTATCATCCATCTCGAAAAATACTGCTGACAATTTGACTTCCCTGCTGTTAATATCAGCATAAGTTTTTGCGGTTTTATCTATTTCAATATCATTTTTTTTCTTAACAATTATTACATCTTCTTTCTCTTCATACATCAGGCCCTGCATTTGAACCAGGATCAATAAAGCCTTATCATAAGCCATGTTTTTTATTTCAATCCCTACCGGACTTTCCGAATCTACAGTCGTAACTATTCTTTTCCCGGTTATGCTTTCGCTTACCTTGCTCAATAAAGCTATAGCCTGATTGAATGGAAGATTAGGTGACATTGATACCAGTTCATCGGGTCGTGTATATCCTCTCAGGGTTTTTTCGAGTAAATCCTGAGAATGAACTGACAGCGTAAAGCTTAATAATAAAATAACGGTTGTTAAGAGTTTTTTCATTTTAAATTCTCACAATTATTTTTTCTTGATATTTTCTTTTTCCAGGACTAAATCAACCTTTTCAACAATTCCGCCCTTATTGATAATAAAGTTTACTTTATTATGATCATAATCAATATTGGTTAGGTAACCAAGATAAACAGGTTCACCTTCCCAAAGCAGGTATGTATTTCCTTTTATATCAGATAGGAAGGCGCCTTCAGGTATAAGTGCAAGCAATTTACCTCCTTGAACATCAAACAACTCATCAATATTTGGAGGTATTTCATTTCTAAGCAGCGGATAAAATGCATCATACATTGTCCTTGTACTTAAATCATTTTCAATAAATTCCGCAGTCGAGAACCTATCATCTGAAGAATAATAGACGTGTACCTCCATACTGAAACCCACTAAGAAATTGGGAATCCCCATTTCATCTGTTGCAACCTGGTTTGATAAGCTAAATGAAGTGATTTTTTTAAGTTCCTTACTTTGTTCGATTGCATAAATAAATTGATAAAGCTCATTATAAGTTGTAGAACCTGTAATTTTATAATTAAAATAGAAAAAGTCTTTATCGGGCCTTTGTTCAATGTATTCGACGTCTATTTTAGATGTGGAAGAGAATCCCGCGGTGATATTATTTACGAAATCATAAAATTTAATAGAGGAAAGATTCTGAGGTATGTTGAATTTTCGCGCTGCTAGAACTGAGTCCAACTCAGAAGCTTTTCCTAACAAATTATCATATTGCTGCTTTAATTGGGAGGTATTATAATCATTAGCTTTCAATTCTTTTAACTTATCTTGTTTTTCAGACAACTTACCCCTTTGTATAATAAAGGTGTATGCGCCTCCAGTAAGCAGAATGAAAATTAATAAGCTCAGAAGAGCAAACGTATTTTTTAATTTTCTATTCATCCTTGTCTTTCAAATAACTTGATAAATTATATTGTAAATTAAACCTGTAAATATTTTTGTCTCTAAGATCCTCAGAGAAAATTCCTTTCAATTCGGATACATTGATCGAATAAGCAAATTGTGTTAACACACTTTTACTCAGAGAATATCCTTCAAGATTTACATTTCTATTATCACTGGAAGTTAATCTTGTAGACCATATATTTCCTTTACCTGCAAAGAAATCTGATATATGTGCCAAATTTCTAGACCAAACACCTGTCCCCTTTGAAGCAGAGTCTAAAATTGCTTGAGTTTGCCCAAAGCTGCTTATTTTATTTTCCACTGAAGAAATTTTTCCCAATAATTCCTGATTTTGCCTTAGAAGACCTGAATACTTTATAACTTCC
This sequence comes from Ignavibacteria bacterium, assembly GCA_050264735.1. Taxonomy (GTDB): domain Bacteria; phylum Bacteroidota; class Ignavibacteria; order Ignavibacteriales; family Ignavibacteriaceae; genus DATKLQ01. Next base: position 1,823 of record JBLNGL010000141.1, read on the forward strand.
TGGTCTAATGCACTCAGTTTTTTATTATTTAACAGAGCTTGAGTGGTTATAAAGAATGTAGCAGCAAATAATAATGGTACAATTGCATAACCATGCCAGGCAAATTGAAATGATTTTTGATCTTCCTTTACATACCTGGGAAGAAGATTAATTCCTTTATATTCTTCGGCAATTTCCTCGAAGTATTCATTAGCAACTGCAATCGGAATACTAAAAGCGGAAAATGTTTCTTTAATATCACTTCCCAAAGAACTTAAATCAAGGTCATCGAATTCTAAGCGAGAAACATTTGCTTCGGGAAAAGTTCCGTAGAAAGAAAGGATCAAATTTTCCGAATCATCTTCACCGCAAACTATGATGTTATCCAGCTGTGAGATTCCCCCATTTTCCATTTCGAGCAGAATCTTTGAAAAATAAACGTCATAAGTATTCAAATTTATTGTTCCGATATCCAGGGTCGAACCGATATGCTTGAGTTTTCGTCCATGAAGAAATATTAATTTACTATATTCTTTACCTATGTAAACAATTAATGACTGATCATCCGGGAAGAATTTTTTTCTTTTGGCTACATAATAGGCTAAAGAAATTTCCGCGCTTTTAACAGTGGGAATTTTATAATTCCGTTTTCCGTTCAGCTGGGCTAGGGAATTAATTAATCTAAAACAGCCAACATCATTACTGAGAAAAACAGATAGAATTGATTTATCTGCTAATTCTATATAGCCAAGACTTTCTTTGTCAACTGAAATATTTTTTGTCTGATATATATCATCAGCAATTTCTTGCGTTAGCTTTACTGATTTAC
>JBLNGL010000142.1:0-6235 GCA_050264735.1 Ignavibacteria bacterium
AATTCCACCGAACCAGATGAATTGCCGGATGTTTTTTTTGAAATGCCGGCTGTAACCGGAATGATAATCACCGGTAAAGAAGGTCCGGAAGAATTAGCGATATGGAGACATCCGTTATATCCTGAAGGTATAGAGTATCCAATTTCGGGGAATACAACTGGTAAAATACTTGCAGATGTCCATCCGATACCCGGTTCGAATGTAATGGACTTAGAAAACCCGTATCCCAATCCCAGCAACGGTGCGCTAAAAATCATCTTTAAGGTTGCTATTGAAACCGGAGTTTCTGTCTGGATGCTTAAAGGGAGATTGCCGGAAGAAAATCCTAATGGTTTTGAGAACGGATCCGGAGGAATTTTTGTCTCGCCCAATAATGAGACAGCAGTAATATTCTTAGATAAATATTTTTTACGGCCCGGAGAATATTTGATAGATTTTGATGGAAAAATAGAAGGCAAATATATTCCCAGCGGCTTTTACAGGATCTATTTCAAAGCCGATAATCATCTTTTTGGGAGGGATATCTTTATTGCATTAAAGAAATCCGATGTACCGCCGGATCTTGTTAAATACTTTAATATGCTGGAGAAAGAGAATTAAAAAAATATTGATTTATAAAATTAGACGGTATTATCTGTCCTTTGCTCTGATTCCGTTTTTAATTCTTAACTCCTGCAACAATTCCACCGAACCAGAGATAATATTTTTCGAAACTCCGGTTATCAACGGAATAATTTTAACTGCTTGGGACAGCCCGGACGAGATTGGCAGATGGAGGAATCCGCAATATCCTCCCGGAATATATTACGGCTTTAAAAAAAATAATAAAATTAATAAAACCAGTGAGGAAATTCTGCCGCCTGATGAAATGAATATGGATAATCCATTTCCTAATCCTACTACAGATGCTGTAATCATTCGATTTTGCTTGCCGGTTAGTGCTGAGGTTTCTATATGGCTTGTTAAAGGGCGATTGCCCGAAGAAAATCCGAGTCCGATAGAAACCGGTTCCGGTGGTGTTTTTGTTTCACAAAAAAATAGAACTTCAGTCGTTGTGGTTGAAAAAGAAAAATTGTCCGTTGGGTTTTATGAAATATTTTTTAGCGGGAAAATCGGTGAAGTATATATATCAACGGGCTTTTACAGGATTTATGTAAAGGCGGATAGGCATATTTTCTGGAGGGATATACTAGTTGCAAGAAGCAAAGCAGATTTGCCGCCGGAACTTAGGGATAAATATTTTAATGTAGGCAAGGAGAGATAAATGAATAGAATAAAACTAATTTCATTGCAGGATCGTCTTTTCCGGCTAGATGTTTTATATGCCGGGACTGAAGATGATGTCACGCCTATGTTAAGGTACTATTTAAACTTTGAACAATAAAACATAAAGGAGATATAATGAAAAAAGGCACCGTTGTTTTCGCGCTAATATTTTTCAGCATATTGATATCAACGATTACGAACGCACAGGAAAGCAGCAAAAGAACATGGGGACTTTCGGCAGCGGTTAGTGAAACACAGCTGGATATTTTAGTACCTGTTTGGACAGGCAGCAATAATGTATTCGGCCCCGGATTTGGAGTAATTAATATCGGAGGAAGCGGTACCGATCTGCGTTTTGGTTTATTTGATAGAATATATCTTAATACCGAAAAAGATATTAAACCCTACCTGGGAATCAGAGGCGGGATTCTTTTGGCAATTCCGGAAGAAGGAGAAACCGAAACGGATTACATAGCCGGAATTTCAGGCGGCGGAGAATATTTTTTCAGCGAAAACTTCAGCGTAGGAGTTGAAGGTCAGTTGAACTTTACATTTTCGGATGAGAACTCAGACAGATTCGGCAATCCGGGCGAAACTAATATAAACACCGGTTCGGTGATTTTTGTTACGGTGTATTTTTAAAACACTGAAGACAATTTTGAACTAGATTCATTTGTAAAAAGTTAATGGAAATTTTTTCGGGAAATAAAAATTATTTTAAACTGCTTCCTGTAATTCTTTTGGTGCTCATAGGCTGTGATACTGTTTCAGACAATTTAAAAGATGAGCAAAAATCATTAATCAAAATTTCAATAACAGATTCTATTCAGATCCATGAGGCAATTTCATGGATTGATTTTGAGCTCAGGGATGAAACCAAATCCGTGACTGCTGTTGATGCTTACTATTTAGGAGCCAGGGTCGGATTAGGGGCTTTTGAAGGAACACTTGATGAATTTACTAAAAGGGGAAAAATTGAATTGAATACTATCACGCTGCCGGAAACAGCTGTCCTCTCAATTGTAGCCAAGAATGATAATCGCAGGCTGGATTCAATTACTTTAAATATATCTGTGTTAAAGAGAGAGCAGAAAGAATTTTATTCCTTGCCCCATGGGGGAGATCTTCCATTTACTGCTGTTAGTGAAGGGATAAAATTGCCTGATGGTAGAGTGCTCGCCGTTTCATCTAGCGGTTATATAGTATTCAAAACTGATTTTAGTTTTTCAACAGCTTCAGGTTCTTCCCTTAAAAATGTTGTTTTAAATGATGCAGGTGAGGCATGTGTGATTGATAATCAGGCCAGGATATTCAGGTGGAATGGCAGCAGCCTTGAGAAGATTGGGCAGATTGAAATTCCGGCACCCAATGGGCATCCGGATCAATTCGGTGATGTTATATATGTTAACGGAGAATATTACACAATACCTTATTGGGATAATGCACGTATTTTTAGATACAATTAGCTGCAAGACTCCACTGTAGTCTTTAATCTTAGTAATGAACACATTTTCGAAGGTGCAGCAATCGCAAAAGGTCCGGGGAATACGGTATTGGCAGCATATAAATTGGGCAGTTCTATCAAGTTGTTTAAATTAACCGGAGACAACTCAACTGAAATTCAGCTCCCGGAAATTGATTATTATTCGGGTCCAATCTGCATATATACCGATTCATATGATATAACATGGATTAGTTTTTACGATGACCTCTATCAGCTCACCGGAGAAAGTTTTCAAAAAATTGAGCTGACGAATATCAGAGGATTCTTCGCCTACCGTGCCGGAGGAGAAATACGAAAAATCTATAGGGACGAGAACGAAAACTTATGGATTGTAAGGGAAGCAGGTATTCTCAGATATTCTAATAAAGGATTTATTTTTTATCCCGGTGCAACATTAGCGAAACAATATGTTTATAACGGCGCCGATGGGGAAACTACTTTGGTATTGCCAGGAATAGACGGGGGAGTTTTTTGTGTTTCAAGGGGAATTGATATCGGGAGTGTACTTACTCATCTTGCAGGTGAATAAATTTTGTAAAAGATATCATGTATCTATAAAGTTCATAGAGATCAAATGAAAAAATTAAAATATTTCTTGTTGTTAGCTTTATTTATTTTCTCCGGATGCAAATCATCAATTCTAGATGATCCTTCTACCGTAATCTCATATTCTATTCCTGAAAGATCTCATGTAAAACTGACCGTTGAGAACAGCTATAATACAATAATTGCGATTCTTGTAAATGAAGAGATGAATTCAGGAACTTATATGATTAATTTCAATACAGATAATCTTGCAGAAGGTATTTATTTCTATACTCTTGAAGCAAAAGGAATAGAGAATAACAGTTATTACAAAAATACAAGAAATTTGCTTCTGGTGAAATAATGAAAAAATATATTTTAACATCAGCAGTTTTTTTATTTGCATGCTGCTCTATCCAGGCTCAAAATAAAATATCTGCAAGCGCGGGTTACGGGTATTATCTGAGCAATTCTGAAAATAATATACTGAGTAAAGGAGATGAGAAGAGATACAAATCTTATTTCCATTTCGGCCTTGCTTATCAGACGGATGATGTATTCGGACTTAATCTGATGCTCGAATATTCATATCACCGGATGATGAAGGAAGGCGCATTTGAATTTTTTTCCGGTACTCCGGCTAATATGGTTGCAGACGCCTCTTTAATTAACCATAATATAGATCTTGCATATATTGGAATCATCAGCCCATACTTTTCCTGGGGTTTAGGACCTTCCTTTGTAATAACAAACCGGATAATAGAAATTGATAATCCCGATGCGGAAGCGATAACTCTGCTGCTATACGATAAATTAGCGTCTTCCGGATTGGGCGCTAATGCTTTCATAGATTTTTCAGTTCCTTTCAGTGAAACAGAAAATTATTTCTTTTTTTCATCTGAAATAAAATTCAGATACACACATTCGATCTGGTTCGATGAGGGGATTAGAAACCTGGATAACTATAAGCAGGAATTTCTTGTATTCACTTTATCTGCAGGAATTGGATATTCATTCTGAAGAGTTAAAAGAGTAAGAGAACGAGAAAGAGAAAGAGCAGAATTCAGATTTACGATTTTTGATTTCAGAATTAATTAACCATGAGTTTCGTAAATTATAATTCGTAAATCCAATCCGAAATCTGCAATTCGAAATTCCCTTGTACCGAAGGCCGGACTCGAACCGGCACCTGGTGTGAGCCAGACTGGATTTTGAGTCCAGCGCGTCTACCAATTCCGCCACTTCGGCGTAGTACAAATTTTTCATTCACATATTCCGACTGGATTTTGATCCAGTAAGTCTACCAACCTGTCCCGACTTGGCGGGATTCCGCCACTTCGGCTTCCAAAGAAAAGTAAAAAGGAAAAATTAAAAAATAAAATTTGAAATAATAAGTTGATCTTTCTCTTAATCTATTTCGAAGAAAGATAGTTTACCGCAGATTCTATACTATCCGAGATCTTAAAAAGCTTGATCAGATTCATTGCGCCGATTATTGTAAAGATGTCTTTTTCCACGCCTACCAATGTCATTTCCCCCTCCTCCGTGCTGAACTTTCTTTGAGCCCAAACCAGCACTCCCAAAAAAGTGGAATCAATGAAGGAAACATCGTTTAATTCGACTATGAATTTCCGGTATCTTTGAATGAACGCAGTATTTACTATCTCTTTAAATTTTGCCGCCTCTTTTAATGTAGCGCGGGTAAAATTCAGCTTGATAATGTATATATCTTCCTGTGCACTTAAAGAAAAATCGAAATCAGAAGGTAGAATCATATTTTTAAAATTTCCGTAACATAAAGATGATCACACAATAAAAAACTATTTACCACTTCTAAAATAGCTAAAATAAAAATTTATTACTTGCCGGAGGTGATTTAATTACTTTAAAATTCTTAAAATAATTTTGTTTATTAATAGTATTTTTAACTATTCAATTAAGCGGGATGAAAAAATTAGTCCCAAAAGCGTAAACGGATCAGCTTCCGGGACCAGAGTTTATTTCTGTGTTTTTTTGAGCTCTTCTAGAGCAGCTTTTTGAAGCGTATTTTTCATTTCCTTAGGCAGGATAACAGTCTCATAATATTTACCGTCCTTTCCTTTTTCATCAGGAGAAGAAATGAACAATCCATTGGACCCGTTCACAATGCGGAATCCTTTTAGAATGATTCCGTCCGGCGTCTGAACGTCAAAAAACGCAGCCGTTTTCCCGCCTGAGCTGCTTTTAACCTGATTCAAACGAATAACTTTCATGTAAACCTCCTTTAAGTTTTATTTTGTATATAATTCCCCTTCATAAAATGAAGGAGGTAAAATCCAAAGGAATGCAATTATCAATTTTATTTTGCAGAAATATTCTGTTTTTTGTTATTGTTTGTTAAAAGAAATCGCGGTCCCTGTTGAACAATCATCCAAAAAATCTCTACTAAAAAATTCCCCATGCAATTACTTAAAAAATTCATTCAATTATTTTAGTATAACTGCCGGAAGGCCCCTCAACTTTAAAAAGTATTCACAAATTTGAATTTTTCAAAATTCTATTGAGTTCAGGTATAGATTAAAGCGGAAGAATCGGATTCCCCAATAGAAAATCTAATATTTCTCAATGCGGAGAAAAAACAATTTAAACAACCTTCAATTATAAATTCATTAATAATGTAAATCAAATATTTACATAAAAAAAATTTTATAGACTTTAAAAAATTGTTTTTAAGGATGAGAGTTAAATACAAACAGTTGAACCCCAAAAGCCTGAAATTGAAATAGAACCTGCTAAAGGTCTATTTCGTCCTGTCCTTCAGGAATTGACAATAAATTCTTAAAGTACTGCAGCTTAAGCTTATCTGAGGTAAATCTTTTATGCTTAAAGCGGTTTGAAAGCTGGCTTATTTTAATGGGTCCCTGGTTTTTGTGCTGGTTCCTCCGGCTTAAATATGCTTTA
>JBLNGL010000143.1:0-10854 GCA_050264735.1 Ignavibacteria bacterium
CTCATTTTCTGCATCTCCTCGGGTAGCTGCTCAGCCGGGATTTCAGAAACTTTTACTTTTCCTTCTTTTTCGGCATCTACAAGATCCCATGAATCGTTTCTGTACTGGCTCCCTGATTTTGTTACTGTTCTTTCGGCTAGTATGCTCGGAGAAAGATTAGCTGCATTAATATCCTGTTCAGCTTGTCTTTTTTTATAATCTTTTCCTGAAATACCGTATCCGATGTACGTATGATTTAACTGTTCTCCGAGCGATGCAAGCTCGTTATCATAAGGAGTTTCGATGAAAGAAATTCCCTGGTTCTGGTCTATGTTCATGTATTTGCCGTCCGCTAAATCAGCGCCATCCTGCCAGTAGGTGCCTTTCCCTTCTTCATAATTTCCACAGTAGATGGTATTTACAATAATACCTTTTGCTATTGCTTCGCGGCAGGATTTTTTATAATCCGCATTTCCCTGGTTAAACGGTTCATTTCCGGCTATAAAAATTATTTTCAGCTGATTATTATCTTTTGTCCACTTAAGATCTTTCACGGCATCGGCTATAACAGTGCCGCAGTATTCGCTTCCGCCGTTTGTTTTAAGCTTAAAAAGTTCTTCGGATATCCTATCCAGATCATCTGTAAGAGGGGATACAAGTCTTATAAAACCTTCACCGGAAGAGAGATTATCATTTCCGTATTCATATAGAGCAACATTAAGTTTTATATTTTTACCGTCCCTTTTAGATCTTGACATTTCATTTACAATCTTCCATAATTGGGTTTTTGCCTGGTCGATTAGTCCGTCCATGCTGTTGCTGGTATCTAAAAGGAGGGCAATCTGAACACTGTTTTTTAGATTATCCTTGATTATTTTCACCGACGCCGGTGTTTCCGGAATCGGGAAGAAGTGATAAATAATTAATGCAAGAAGCAGGAAAGAGCGGCTCATCTTAATTCTCCCTATTATTAAACTTTTTTGAAAGCTGAATCTTGCACTTTTCAGTTTTCTTAAAAGTTCCAAAAGCTATATCGGAAAAAACAGATAATTTAGAGCCGATTTATAAATTGTGATGAAAGGTTTTGTTTATCCGGTTGTTAAATTTATCAGGTCAGCTAAGATATTTGCACCTTCATCAAGCATAAAATCTGATTTTTTGTTTTCTTCCTCGGTGGTTTTCTCACCTTTTTGCAGCAATTTCAATCCTTGTTTACTCCGCCATTCATTTTCCAGCCTGAATCTTTTTTCTTCCAAATCCTCTTTCTCTTTTTTACGGACTTCCTCATTCAAAGAGACAAATTTATTATCCCGCTGAACTTTGGATTCTTCAATATCCGCAAGCAGGAGATTATATTCCGGATTATTCTCTATTCTTTCTTGGTGTTTTCTTATAAGCTCCGAAATTATATTCTTTAAATTTCCGGCTTTATCAAAATCAGTTGGATTGATATGGTCATAAGGAAGTGCGCTCGGCTCCGAACTTTCTCCAAATTCCTCCGGATCAATTGCGGATGGAAATGAAATATCCGGGATTACTCCGAGATTTTGCGTGCTTCCGCCGGTTATCCTGTAATATTTTGCAATTGTCAGCTTAACCTGTCCAAGGTCATCGGAAGGTTCTCCCATTAATTTGTTTAAATCTATCATGTTTTGAACAGTCCCTTTCCCATAAGTCTGTTCGCCGATTATTAAACCTCTGCCGTAATCCTGTATAGCTCCGGAAAAAATTTCAGAAGCCGATGCACTGAACTTATTCACAAGCACTGCTAGAGGTCCGGCGTAAGCAATATCCGAAGATGGATCTTCATCGACATCGACCGATCCATCTGAATTTTTTACCTGGACAACTGGTCCGTCCTTTATGAATAAACCGGTCAGCTGGACTGCTTCGCTTAAAGATCCTCCTCCGTTATTGCGCAAATCAATTAAAATTCCGTCTACATTTTCTTCCTGAAGCTCTATTAATAATTTTCTTACATCTCTAGTTGTGCTTTTGTAATTCTTATCTCCGCGCTGCTGTTCTTCAAAATCGATATAAAAAGCGGGTAAGGTAATTACTCCGAATTTGTAATGATGATTATCCTGATCAATTTCCAAAATATCTTTTTTTGCAGATTGGTCCTCAAGCGTAACTTTTTCACGGATCAATTTTATTTCTTTTGCCACTGCTTTTGCTCCTTCTTCCGCCGGAAGAATCTGGAGTCTTACCACAGTACCTTTTGGTCCCCGGATTAACCGAACGACATCTGTTATTCTCCACCCGATAACATCCACCATTTCGCCGTCTTCACCTTGTGCGACACCTATAATTTTATCGTCCCGGTGCAGAAGCTTGCTTTTGTAAGCAGGCCCTCCGGGTATCAAATCGGCCACTTTAGTGTATTCATCCTCAGTCTGCAGCTGTGCGCCGATTCCTTCAAGCGACCGCTTCATATCTATTTTAAAATTATCGGAAACATTCGGAGAAAGATAATTTGTATGAGGATCGATTGATTCCGTGTATGAATTCATTAAAAGCTGGAAGACATCTTCATCATTGTACTGATTAACTGCCCGCCTTAAATTTCCATACCTGCTCTTCAATGTCTCTACGGAAGAATCCCCGTTTTTCCCGCTGAGTTTTAAATTCAGAGCATCATTTTTAACTCTTTTTCTCCAAATTTCATTTATTTCATTAATATCTGCAGGCCAGGCTGCTTCCTCCCGGTTTACCTGGTAGGTTTCATCAACATTAAAATTAAATTCATTTTTCAGAAGCTCATCTACGTAATCAATTCTTTCATTAACCCTCTCCTTGTAGAGATTAAAAATCTCATAAGCAGGTTCTAAGTTACCTTCCTCCAAATCGTCATCCAGTGAGTTTCTGTATTTTTCAATCTCATTTATGTCGGAATCCAGGAAGTAGTTCCTGTTGTAATCAAGAGATTTTATAAAGCGGTCAAAAATTACTGAAGAAAGGGAATCATTTAATTTAAATTTCTTATAATGGTATCTTGTTAAGATTGTATTAATCAGCTTGTTTTCTTGGGAAAAATAACTCTTCGGCTGAAGAGTCTGAAGAGTATCTTTTGAGGATACTTCAGCTTTTTTCAATTCCAAAGGACTTGCGAAAAATGCCGTAAGAGTCAAGCTTAACAGGAGCAAAACTTTTTTCATGAGTAATTCTTTATATTTTGAATTCAATTAAAGATTTTAATCTCAATTTAAATAATATAACATTCAGTATAAATTGATTTTTTCCTGCACGGGGTGATAAAAAACATTTTATGTGCCGGACTCTCCTGAAAGCGGTACTAATTATTTTTATATTAGTTCCCCGACAGGAATATGATCAAATACAGATTGTAAAAGTATTGATTTTTCCGGTCAAAATATTATATTTATCAGCATTATTGCGAGGACTAAATTGAAAAAAACGAAAGATATATTAAAGCAAAAAGCAAATGAAGCACAGCCTCTTTCTTCAATTAAAAAGGATGAGCCGGTTCCTGCCGGAGAAAATTTTAAGACAGAAACCATAGTAAATGAAGAAGGCAAGAAAGTTTTGGTTTTCAAGGATCCGCTTCACTCTAAAGAAAACAGAAGCATTGTTAATTATACAATTTTCAGAGGGAAGTGGGATCTCGAGTTAATGGATGATATCGATGAGAATGAACCTGAAAAATGTGCAATTACTTTTACTCCAGTTAAAGATAATTCTAATCTTACAATTGCGTTCAAATCCTTAAAAGACCGGGTGGAATTCATGCATTCAATATATTCACAAGATCAGATGAAGCAGAGGGGAGGCGGAATGAGTCTTGAAAAACTGACAAACTCAAAAGTTGTCAGGAATACAGGCGGGATAATCGGTTTGTCTCTTGCCGGATATGGCTTATATAAACTGCTGTCTAAAATAAGAGAAAACCTGGAAGAGAAAGAGTAGAGCGATCATGCATTCATGCATTTAATTTTATAATTTTGATGCAGTATTAAAAACTTCCTGCGAATGAGAAGCAATATCTTTTACTTCCATAACTTTGGCAATATTTCCGTTCTTATCTACGATAAAAGTAAAACGTTTGTCCCTTCCGTCATCTTTTAAAACTCCGTACTTCTTCGATACTTCTTTACTTTCATCTGAAAGAAGAGGGAAGTTCAAGTGATAATCATCAATAAATTTTTTAATTGCTTCTTTGTCATCGGTGCTTATTCCGAATACCATTATATTATTTTTTTCAAATTTGCTCCAATCATCCCTAATTCCGCAAGCTTGTTTTGTGCATCCGGAAGTATTTGCCTGCGGATAAAAATAAATAACCACCGGGGATTTCCCTTTGAATTGAGATAAAGTATATTCTTTGCCGTAAGCATCATGCAGCTTAAAATCAGGGGCTTTCGAGCCTTCTTTTAAAACAGCGGGTTCATCATTTCCCGACGATTGAGAAGTGCTCCCGGCCTGAGAAAAAATATTTGAAGCTGCCATGAACAAAATAAAAAATGAAACTATAACTTCTTTCATATTGCCTCCGGTTTATTAATCTCTTTCAATACTTCTTGCGAAAATGAAATCAACATTCTTAAGCATTTTTTTATAATTAAAAATTTCTTTTATCTCGTCTTTTGATAAATATTTGATGACGTCGGGGGAATTCAATAATTCTTCTTCGAAAGTTCTGCTCCCTTTATCTTCCCAGACTTTCATTGCAGAGGTTTGAACAATTTTATAAGCTTCTTCTCTCGAAACGCCTTTATTTGTTAACTTTAAAAGAACATTCTGCGAAAAAATTAATCCTTTAGTGATGTTTAAGTTTTTCAGCATATTATCAGGATAAACTATTAAATTTTTTATCAATTTTACCGTGAGGTCCAGCATATAGTCAAGGCCGATGCAGCTGTCGGGAATAATTATTCTTTCAACTGATGAATGAGAAATATCCCTTTCATGCCATAATGCGACATTTTCAAGAGCAGCCACTGAATTGCTGCGTAAGACTCTTGCAAGTCCGCAGATCCTTTCACTAATAACCGGGTTTCTTTTATGCGGCATCGCAGAAGATCCTTTCTGTCCCTTGGAAAAATATTCTTCAGATTCCAGTACTTCAGTCTTCTGAAGATGCCTTATTTCAAGGCCTATTTTTTCCAAAGAGGCTGCTACTACTGCAAGAGTTGTTAAGAATTCGGCATGCCTGTCCCTTTGAATAATTTGAGTCGATACGGGAGCCGGTTCAAGATCCATTTTTTCGCAGACATATTTTTCAACATCCGGGGACAGATGCTCGAAAGTTCCGACCGCTCCGGAAATCTGCCCGACGCTGATGCTTTTGACTGCATTTTTAAGCCGGGAAATATTTCTTTTTGACTCTTCATACCAGAGTGCAAATTTTAATCCCATTGTGGTAGCTTCCGCATGAATGCCGTGAGACCTTCCGATACAGATGGTATTTTTATATACGACAGCTTTTTCTTTCAATGCTGCTTTAAGATCGAGGAGCCTGTTTACAAGCAGTTCGCCTGCGGTCTTCATCTGGTATGAGAGAGTAGTATCGAGGATATCGGAGGAAGTCATTCCGTAATGAATATGCCTGGATTCAGGCCCGACATACTCCGCCACATTTGTTAAAAATGCAATTACATCATGCTTGGTCGTTTCTTCAATTTCAAGAATGCGTTTAATATCGAAATCGGCTTTCTGCCTAATCACTTCCACATCTTTTTTTGGTATTTCACCGAGTTCGCTTCTTGCTTCACAGGCAAGAATTTCTATGCGAAGCCAGGTTTTAAATTTAAATTCATCATTCCATATTGCTCCCATTTCAGGGAGTGTATAGCGGTCGATCATGAGCTTTTCTCCAAAGTCATTTTTTTTGTTTGTTCATCCCCATCTCTTAAGATTTTAATGGAGATAGTTTGTCCTGTACGGAATTCCTGGAAAACTCCTATAAGAGTTTCTTCGCTGTTTATTGGAAAACCTTCGACTTCAGTTATAATATCTCCGGGCTTTATTCCGCTTTTGCTTGCCGGTGTTCCGGAAATTATTTGTGTAACAATAACCCCTTTTGTTACTGTAAGCTGGTATGCTCTGGCAATTCCCTCATCAATATTTTGTATTCGCAATCCGACTTCAAAATCCCGGTTAATTCTTCCTTTTTCCTTTAATTCGCCTACAATCTTCTTGACTTTATTAATCGAAATTGCAAAACCCAAACCGATACTTCCTTCATTGCCGCCTGCGGTAAAAATTAATGTATTCATTCCGATTACTTCACCGATGCTGTTTACAAGGGGTCCTCCGCTGTTGCCCCCATTAATTGCAGCATCGGTCTGAATCATGTTTAAGTAATACCTGTCGTCAATCTGGTTGAGGTTCATCCCGGTCGAGCTCACAACGCCGACTGTTACAGTCGGTTTATTATTCACTTCAAAAAGTCCGAAAGGATTTCCCAGCGCAACTACCCATTCGCCGATCATTATATCATCGGAATTTCCAAGGTACATATAGGGGAGATTGGTTCCGTCAATTTTTAAAAGACAAATATCGGTTGTAGGATCGGAGCCGACAATTTTTGCATTATAATGATTCCCGTTTGTCATTGTTACTGTAATTTCACTCCCGTTTCCCGCAACATGATCGTTTGTGACAATATAGCCGTCGGATGAAATTATAAAACCGGACCCGAGCCCTTTTACTTTTTGCTTGTATGTTCCTCTATTGCCGAAAAACCGTCTGAAGAAAGGATCATCAAAAAAGCTGCTGTAGGGATCTCTGTATTCCCTGATTTCAATAACATTTATACCCACAACTGCCGGACTGATTTTCCGGACGGTTTCCGTGATAATATTTTTCCTGGTATTGCTGATCTCATTATTTGCGGGATCCTTTTCCTGGTTCTGAGCAAAGTAGAAGCTGCTTTCATTTGATTCATGAAAAAGCTTATCCTTCCTCTCCTTCCTTAAAAGGAAAAGAACAGAAATACCTGCTGCAACTAAAATGAAAATAATTAAGAACAATCTATTTTTTCTTGCCATCGCCGCTGCCTTTAGCCTTTGATAATAATTCTTTCAGAGGATCAATATGCTTTATAAAAATTATTGATAATAAAGCTGTAGAAAAAAGAATAAGTGAAGATAAAGAATCCGCCTTCGGGAAAGTATATTTGAAAACAAAATCCGAAGATGAAAAAATAATAATTAGAGTTAATATAATGGATACAATATTTGCCAGGATAATATCTTTTTTTAAAAAATAGGTTACAAACCAGATGATGAGCCAGGCAATAGTAATAAAGGGGAATATTAATAGTGTTCCGCCTGCTGCTGATGCTAAACCTCTCCCGCCTTTAAAATTAAGCCATGGATTGTAGCTGTGGCTTAGAACGGCGAAGATAATTCCGATTGCCGGATTAGAGAAATTAATAGGAAAGAGTAATAAAGGAATATAGACACTTAACAAACCTTTCAGGGCATCAATAAGAAGAACGATTATTCCCGTCATTTTAGATCCGGTTATTTCATACGAATTCATTGCCCCGACATTGCCGCTTCCGGTTTTAGTTATATCAATTCCTTTTGTTCTTTTCAGCATTAAATAAGCTGAAGGGATTGATCCCAAAAGATATCCGATTACTGCACTAAAGAGGTATTCCATGGTTAAAAAGGTAGAAAGTTGATAAGGCAATTTACGAAAAAATAGAAAGAGAGATAAATACAGAATTCATTAAAAGGTATAAAAAATTATTGGAGTAAAACCAAAAAAGTATAATAGGGTGATTTATTTACTTCAGGGAAAAATATTCTTTTCTCCAAATCAGCCTGTAAATTTTATTTTAAGAGAATCATTTTCTTAGAGCCGACAAAATTTTCGGTTATTATTTGATAGAAATATATTCCGGAGGATACTCTCATTCCATTATTATTTCTCCCGTCCCAAACAACTTTATATTCTCCCGGCTGAATATATTCATCAACCAAATTTTTTACGAGTTTCCCCAAACTGTCATAAATATTAAGCTTTACATTATCACCTTTATTGATATAATAATCAATTGTTGTTGCCGGATTAAAAGGGTTAGGATAATTTTGTGAAAGACTGAATTTTTTTTCTTTAAGTTTATTTTCTCCTTCAAGGTTCGAACCGGCGATTCCTGTGGAATAGAATAACTCCCCCCAATTTTCATTATCAACCCGGTATCTTAATTGAAAATCAATTATTCCGTCATTATCAAAATCATCTATAAACCGGATTTGTCCAGGCAGAGCAGCAAAGATACTGTCTCCTGTTGAAGGATCGATAAGCTTTAATTGGTTATCTGAACTAATTACAATATCGATAACATTATTATTATTAAAATCCCTATACATTAAAGTGCGGTCATAATCAGGCAAGTGGTAGCTGTCAATTATTCCGCCTACTATAGTCCATTTAACAATTGAAGATTGATATTCATATATTTCAAAAGATGATTGAGAGGTTGAGCTATAAAATTCTGCTTTACCGTTCCCATCTAAATCTCCAATAAATTCCAGACTTTTACCTGGGACTTCCCAAGTTATAGCAGGTTCCTGGCCAAAAATTATATTTGATATAAAAACAAAAATTAGTATTAAAGATTTATGCATATAATCTCTCATTTATTTATTGAAAAACTGAAAATATACCCGATTGCGGTTATAAGGGGATTAAATTAAAGCGGATAACTTAACTTTTTGCATTAAAAGAAACAAACAGAACAAAATAAAACAGACGTTTTTTTGAAATGATTATTTATATAAGAATTATTTTAAAGGAATGCTTGATGTGTTTTACGGAGTCTATGACTTTAATCGGGATCGAAAGATTTAATGTTTTTGGTGAACTTGCTGATAATGGTCCTGGATATGGATTTACAGAAGACTTGGGCTATTTTCTTTTTAAGCTCTTTGAATAGTTGAAATCCTTCAGAAAAGATTTAATGACAGTTTTAATGATTAATTTTTAAATCTTTGTCATTACGTGCATAGCCTTTAAAATAAAAAAGTGCAAAAAGAAAACTACTTTTGCACTCTCCAGAGGCGCCGGTCGGATTCGAACCGACGAATAAAGGTTTTGCAGACCTTCGCCTTGAACCACTTGGCTACAGCGCCGTAAATTGGTAATCGGTGATAAGTTATCGGTGGTTACCGGTGAACTACTGACAACCGATTACCGATAACCGTTTACCCTAAAATGGAGCGGGAAACGGGACTCGAACCCGCGACATCAACCTTGGCAAGGTTGCGCTCTACCAACTGAGCTATTCCCGCAATTTTCAAATCTCAAAATCGGTTTTCAAATATACATTTTATCAAATATTCTTGCAATTTTTAGGGCTCCACTTCCACTGAATTCGGCGGCATAATTAACTACGAAATTGATACATTTCCGCATCATCTTCCCCTTGTGATACATATAAGCTAACTTGTTTTTTTATAAAATATTGCCATATTTTAGCATTATTAAATGGCATGTCTGTTGAGATTTTAATTCTGCAAGAACTATCGAGGGCAAAATTCTTGAAAGAAATCAACGCTAATATTGTAGCCGGTAATAATAAATTATTAATCGGCGACTACAAAGGTGCTATACTGGAATTCACCAAGGCTATAATCATCGATCCTACTCTGCCTCATCCTTATGCCAGCAGAGCTGCTGCAAAATTTGAGCTGATGGATTATGAAGGGGCAGTCTCCGATTGCAAGGAAGCATTAAAGCTGCACTTTAAGTCTGAATATAATTCAGGAAGAACAATCTCGAGAAGCACTATAAATCCCATTTACGGAAGGCTTTATTATTTAATTGGATTATGTAAAATTTTACTGGATGATAAAGAGAACGGCTTCTTGAATTTAAATAGTGCACACATGCTGGGAAATCCGGATGCAGCTGATATGATAAGGATTTACACATAAGCAAAGTTTAAGTTCAAGTTCAAGTTAGAAACTTTAAACTTCTTGAACTTGCACTTGAACTTAAACTTCACAGTGTTAACATTGAACCTTATTTCCTGAGCCTTTGAATAAAACCCCTGTATGGAATTGAAGCCTGAAGCGTTATAAATGCATTATTGTCAATAGATTCAATCAGTTTAATTACCTCTCTCTGAAGCTTTCGCTGAGTTATAACCATGATTAATGTAACATTACCTGTTCCTCCTTCGCCCGGAAGAACAGTTGCTCCGTATTTATTTTTTCTTAAAATATCTACTATCTCGTCAGTATGATGGCGTGAAATTACATTAAGCTGGATATATCCCAGACCTATTTTCTGTTCGATTGTGATTCCGACTATGTTCCCGATAGCGAATCCTAAAGCATAGCCGAAAAGATTTACAATATTATCAAGATGCTGCATGATGAACCTGATTGCCAGTATCCAGATCATTACTTCCACAAAACCGGTTAATGCAGCCCTATATTTTCTTCCCTGGACGACTAAAAGCGTCCTCATTGTCCCGATTGAAACATCGCAGATTCTCATGCACATGATAAGCAGTGCACCTAAAATCATTTCAATCATATTTTGCTTTTTAAAATTTTTATATCAAACATCTTCGCAAAAATTCGATCAAATACTCTATCTAGATGCTTGAAGTTTTAACTATAAAATAAAATGACTGTTAAAATAAAATAATTAAAATATTATATATATTATTGATTTCCTTTAAAGAAGTTATTAAAATGTACGAAAGCGAAAGACAGGAACTAATTGATAAACTGGCTCATCACGGAATAGAGGACATTAATGTACTTAAAGCAATGAACAAAGTTGACCGGCATAAATTTGTTCCTGGTGCTTTGCATCTTCATGCTTATAAAGATGTTGCCCTTCCGATCGGTTACGGACAAACAATATCACAGCCTTACACCGTAGCTTATA
>JBLNGL010000144.1:0-3359 GCA_050264735.1 Ignavibacteria bacterium
TAGTCAGCAATCAAAATACCTGATTAACTCCAGCAACGATTTTTTATACGCATACCGCGACGAACTTGAAAACATTGATGAAATTTTTTTTAAGTTGAAGTTGAATGAATCGTCGGGCGTCGTTGAACTGAATAAATCATTATATAACGAAAATATTGATTTTATTTTGAAAAGCGACAATAGGTTTAATCAATTGATATATTGTACCAACTTTTTTAATATCCCCAAAGAAATTACCCTTAAAAGTTTAATAGCCAATAATCCAGGATTGATAGTCAGAAAAATCATTTTTGGAGACAAGATTTTTTATTACGGCAAGATGATTTCCCCAGCTCTTTTAACTTCCATGTCAAAGAAGATTAAAGCCGATATTGCTGTAGTCTCCACAGGCATTCCATTATTATTCTCGAATGAATCTATAAATAATAAATATATTCCATATTTAGTGGAAGCCTATTCGACACTCAACAAAAAAAACGACTATGATATTTATTCAAAGGAAACGGATGAGGGAGATATCTTAGCATCTTTATGCTACACCGAATCTTATGATCAGGAACCCGGATTGAAGTTCTTAATCTTTGTTTCTCACGGCGAAGGAGTCGAAATCAGGAGCAGTTTAAAGTATATTTCAATTGTTATTGGTTTTGCAGGAATAGTGCTTTCATTGATATTGACATATTTGTTTACCGGAAAAATGAGAAAACAAATTACTCAGATGGCCAGGGCTACGGAAACAATTGTTGATGAAAATTTTAAGAACAAGATAAAAGTAGAAAGCAGCGATGAACTTGGAAAATTAGCGGAAGCATTTAATAAAATGCTGGATGTACTGGAAAAAAACCTTAAAGCAAAAAATGAATATTCAGAATTCATAACATTAATTAATAAAAATCCGACTTTAAAAGAGGCCGCAGAGGCAGCCTTAAAGAAAATTATAAAAACCGGGAAATTCACAATCGGTGCCCTTTATTCCCTTGCAAATGATAAAATCACTTTGACTTCATCTTTCGGATTGCCGGAGGGCTATTCTTTAACAGAAGAAATAAATTTTTTCAATACACTTGTAAAAGACCGTGAATTAGTCGAAATAAATTTTGAAGAAAATTTTCCCACTATTTCTGCTGGGATATTAAAGTTGCAAATAAAATACCTGCTTATACAGCCGGTAGTTTATAACAATAAGATAATTGCAATTCTTGAACTCGGTTCAGTAGATCCTCCTTCAGTAGAAGCAAAAGAATACCTGGCAAAAATACAGGAGCAACTGGCAATAGGAATAACCAATGCAGTTGCTTTCATACAAATGGAAAACCTCGTTTCTGAATTAAAAAAACTTAATGAAGAGTATCAAAAACAGAATATCCAAATTATACATCAGAATGAGAAACTGGTAAAACTTCATAATGAAGTAAAGGAAAAAGCCGGGGAATTAGAGATTCAAAAAGAAAAAGCTGAAGAATCGACAAAATTAAAATCTCAATTTTTAGCCTCCATGTCTCATGAACTTAGAACTCCTATGAATTCAATCCTTGGGCTAACGGAATTAATGCTGGAAGATTCAAGTTTGAAAGGAAAAAATAAGGAAAGACTGCAGGTGGTTAACAACAGCGGTAAAAGGCTGATGAACTTAATTAATGATATTCTGGATCTTTCAAAAATTGAAGCGAGTAAAGTTGACTTGAAAGAAGAGGATTTCCTGCTTGATG
This sequence comes from Ignavibacteria bacterium, assembly GCA_050264735.1. Taxonomy (GTDB): domain Bacteria; phylum Bacteroidota; class Ignavibacteria; order Ignavibacteriales; family Ignavibacteriaceae; genus DATKLQ01. The sequence continues at coordinate 1,710 of JBLNGL010000144.1, forward strand.
ATTTGCTTGATGAGATCCATGAATCTTTCACGCCTCTTGTTCAGGAAAAAAATATTGATTTTGAAATAAAAAGAAACTTGGAGCCTAAGATATTAGTTCATACCGACAAGGGAAAAGTAACTCAAGTCTTAATCAATTTGCTAGGCAATGCCATTAAGTTTACGGAAAAAGGTTTTATAAAATTAAATGTCAGCATCGAAAAAAATCCAACTGATCAGAATTTATCCTTTAATTCTTCCAGTAAGTTTTTAAAGTTCGAAGTATGCGATTCAGGTATCGGCGTTTCAAAAGAACATCAGAGAATTATTTTTGAGGAATTCAGGCAATTAGACGGAACCAGTACGAAAAGATATAACGGTACAGGATTGGGTCTGGCAATCTGCAGACGTATTTCCGAATTTCTTAACGGTACTTTGTCTGTTGAAAGCGAATACGGTAGCGGATCGAAATTTATTTTCAAAATACCTTTAAAATCAATTCAATTTAAAGATCAAAAAACAGAGCTTGCTGTAAATGCCGCCGCATTAAGAAAAAATCTAAAGAATCCGATCCTTGTAATTGATGATGATAAAGAAGCCCGGTATACTATAGGGCAATACTTAATTTCTAGAGGTTATGAAGTAATTTATGCGGAAGATGGTGAAACAGGAATAAAAGAAGCTATTGAAAAGAAACCGTTTGCTATTACACTGGATGTAATGCTTCCCAAAAAGGATGGCTGGACGGTCTTAAAGGAGCTTAAGGAAAGTTCTTTTACGAGGGATATCCCTGTTATTTTAATTTCGATTATTGGTGATAAAAAAGTTGGATATGGTCTCGGTGCGTTTGAATATTTTGTAAAACCAATATCGCACGAACAGCTTTTTTCAGCATTTGAGAAACTGGAAAATATTGCTAAAAAAAGGATTGAAAAAATAGTAATAGTAGATGATGATGAACTTGAATTTGAAAAATTTAACACCGCCTTTAAAACTGTACCTGTAAAATTTCATTATATCCAGGACAGCAGAATTGCTCTTAATAAGATTGCAGAAATTCAGCCCGATTTAATCATAATTGATTTGGTGATGCCAAATATTGACGGCATTACTCTATCTCATATGATTAAATCTAATATAGAGACTAAAAATATCCCTATTATAATAAGTACGGCCAAAGATTTATCTCCGGATGAAAAGGAATCTTTAAACAATATAGTAGAAGAAATTGCAGTAAAATCTAAAGGACATCCCATTGATGTTTTAAAAACTGTCCGTGATAGGATTAAACTAATGGAAGAAATTACAGAAAATGAATCCCCGCAGAATGGAATGCAGTTTGATAGGGAAGAGTATATGGAAAATACTGAAGAATTAAATAGCGATACGAGAGATGATTCTCCTATTAAGGAACACGAAAAACCCAAAATTGTCCTTGGTGAGGTTTTGATTGTAGATGATGATGCAGACACATTATTTACTCTAAACGAAATGGTACAGGCATGCAATTGCAAAACCGTATTGGCAAAGAACGGAATAGAATGTATGCAAATATTAGAAGCTTCAATACCGGATTTAATTCTTCTTGATATAATGATGCCTGTTATGGATGGATTTCAAACAATAAAAAAAATAAAAGAAACTGCTAATTGGACTAATATACCAGTATTTG
>JBLNGL010000145.1:0-5463 GCA_050264735.1 Ignavibacteria bacterium
TATTCAAAATATTTTGATTTGGCAATAAGCCGTGCTACTGCCCCGCTGATTATTCTTTTAAGGTATGCTTTACCAATTTTAAAGGATAAATCATATCTTGCAGCAATTAAGGGAGGAGACCTGCATGATGAATTTCAAAAAGCCGAGCTGAAATATAAACCTCAAATAAAAAAATCAACAATTTTTGAACTTTCCTACCGGCCGTCCAATATCCGTAATCAAAAAGGAAAGAAGTTGGTTTTACTGGAGCTTAATAAATAATCATTGAAAAATCTCTTTGAAGAAATAAGCAGTTTGTCTACTGAACAAAGAAATCCAAATTCAGCAGATATAGATAGCCGGTCCACTTCGGAAATCCTAAAAATTATTAATGAAGAAGATAAAACCGTTGCATTTGCTGTAGAGAAAGAACTTACATATATCGAAGCAGCTGTTGAATTAATTGTCAATTCTCTGAAGAACGGGGGAAGGCTTCTCTATTTCGGTGCCGGAACAAGCGGAAGGCTTGGAATAATTGATGCCTCGGAATGCCCGCCCACTTTTGGTACTCCTTATGAACTAATTAAAGGTTTCATAGCCGGCGGTAAAGAAGCGATGTTTAAAGCTCAGGAAGGTGTTGAGGATTTTGAAGAAAACGGTGTCAGAGATGTTGCCGCTGCTGAAGTCAATGAAAAGGATTCTGTGTGCGGAATTGCAGCAAGCAGAAGAACTCCATATGTTTTGGGAGCGCTTAGAAAAGCAAAAGAACTAGGGGCAAAGACAATTTTCCTTACCTGTAACCCAAGAGGTTCATTCAGCTCAGAAAATATTGATATTGCAATTTGTCCCTACGTGGGTCCTGAAGTTATTATGGGATCTACAAGGATGAAAAGCGGAACAGCTCAAAAAATGGTTTTAAATATGCTTACAACTACCGCAATGATCCGGATGGGTAAAGTATACGAGAATATGATGATCGATCTGCAGATGACCAATAAAAAATTAATCGAGCGTTCTAAAAAAATCGTTATGATGGTGACAGGGGTTTCCTATGAGCAGGCATCCGAATATCTCAAAAAAGCAGGCGGACATGTAAAAAAGGCATTAGTGATGATAAAAGCCGGTGTAGATTCGGAGGAAGCAGCTGAAAGGCTGAAAAAATCAGGGGGGTTTGTAAGACAAGCGATCGAATTGAAATAAATCCAAACCATTCCAATTAACTGCTTGATAGATTTCTAAAATAAATTATGCCTATTTTTTTTCGTTTAATCATATTATTCCAGCTTATTGGATTTTTATCTTTTCCTCAGACGGGAGAGATAATTAAGAAAGATATAAAGGATTTTTTCAGAGTAGGCGGAGATGTTTTTACCGCCCCGGCACATTTTGATAAAACCGATTGGCTCAATTTATCCGGTACTTTAGTTTTAACGGGAGCTTCTTTTCTGGCAGATGAAGAGATAAAAGAATTTTCGCAGTCAAACAAATCATCCTTCCTTGATAATCTTTTTGAAATTGACAGGTACTATCATTGGGAATCTATGGCGATCAGTATTGCAGGTATTTATACATATGGGCTGGCGGCTGACGACCATGATGTTAGAAATCTGGCAGTTCAATTATCAGAGGCTACCGTATATTCGTCTATTATAAATCTTGCTGTAAAATTTATAGCAGGCAGATCCAGGCCATACATGGATCTGGGAAATACAAACTTTGAACCATTCAACTTTACCTGGGAGCATTCCTCAATTCCTTCCGGGCATACAACATTATCCTTTGCTTATTCTACAATTATGGCGGATGTTTATAACAATTTTTTTTGGAAGTTCGGCTGGTATTCTGCGGCAGTCCTTGTAGGTTTTGCAAGAATATATCATAATGCCCATTGGTTCTCAGATACGGTTCTAGGCGCTGCAATCGGTTATTTCGTTGGGAGGTTTGTAATGAATCATCCAACTAATCAGAAGATCGAAAAAGCCCCGCAAAATCAAAATTTTTCCTTCAGTTTTTATCTGCCGCTCCCCTGATGATCCAGATTCAGGGAACAAATTTAATCCCAAAATGTATGTTTAAGTTCAGCTATATTTGGAATGCTTCCAGATAAAATTTAATCATCTGCTGTGAAGAAACCTGAAAACAATTTAATCGAGCTTTTTAAGAAAATCAGTTCTCTGCAAGAAATTGAGAAATCAATATCCGAGGGCACAAGATCAATAAATATCTCGCCGCTATTCGGCAGTTCGAAGGCTCTCTTTATTTCTAGTTTATCCGAAACCGAAGACCAGCTGATTATTATAGAATCCAGCAATAAAGCCGCCGATGAAATCAATGTTGAGTTAAGCATCTTAGGGAACACCCACTTAATTCTTTTTTCGGAATTTAAACAAGAAGAAATACAGCAGAAACTAACCGAAATATCTTCCAAGAAGAAATTCATATTAATTTCAACTTATGAGCTGCTGAATCTTTCACTTCCCCTTAAAGAAAAAATTGAAAAAACTATAACTTCAATTCAAGCCGGCGGAGATTTGACCTATGATAATATATTGGAGTATTTGAATTTACTTAATTATCAGAAGGACAGATTTGTTGAAGCCCCGGGTGAATATTCACAAAGGGGAGCAATAATAGATTTTTGGTCTTTTAGCGAAAAGAATCCGGCAAGACTTGAATTTAACGGGGATTTTTTGGAGTCAATCCGCTATTTTGATCCGGACAGCCAGCGCTCCACTGATGCTGCGGGACCGGAAGGTGTAACTTTGGCAGCTTCAATAAATGAGATCTCAATCGGTTCCTTCAGTACAATTTTTAATTATCTGGATAATCCCCTTTTCCTTGTCTCTTCTTATGAATTGAAAAATGTATCTGGAAAAAAGGTGGAAATCAGTCCTCGTGTTCCGGAATCTTTCCAAAGCAATCCGGAGAATGTTAAGGATTATCTTTTAGACAATGAATTCCCTGAACCGCTTCCGATTCAACAGGAAGAGGAAACAAACAGCAGGCAATCCGACGGTGCTGCTGAATTACTGCAGAATTCAAAAGCAAGATGGTTGGTTGAGGAAGAAATCGGTACCCGGAGAATTGAGATGGGTTTTATGGAAGCACCGACTATCAATTCAAATTTAGAAATACTGTTTTCCAAATTGGCAGAATATTTTGGATTAAATTATGATATAATTATTACTGCTGAAAATGAACTTCAATCATCACGCTTAAAAGATCTGCTGATGGAATTTAATGAAGATTCTGTTCATTGGCTTGATTCCGGGAAAGTGAAAATTGAAACTCTTGCAATAAAAAAAGGCTTCATACATAGAGATTCAAAATTGCTTCTCCTTACAGATTACCAGATTTTTAATAAACCATATAGAAGCAGGCTTCCGCACGAAAGGAAGTTTAAAAAATCAAAATCAAAAATGTTTGCTTCGATAAGAAAAGGGGACTATGTAGTTCATGAAGATTATGGGATTGGAAAATATGTAGGATTGGAAACAATAAAAATTGGAGATGTAAACCAAGAGTCGATGAAAATTCTTTATAATGAAGGGGGAGTTGTCTATGTAAATCTGAATTATCTTTCATTAGTAAAGAAATATTCCTCAAATGAGAATCTGAGTCCTACATTGTCTAGTCTTGGCACTGCCGACTGGACAAACACAAAAAATAAAACCAAAAAGAAAATAAAGGAAGCAGCCCGTGAGCTGATTGAACTTTATGCAAGAAGAAAAGCAACAAAAGGATATCAATTCAGTCCGGATACAGTCTGGCAGAAAGAATTGGAAGCTTCCTTCATTTATGAAGATACTCCTGATCAGGAGAAGGTTACGGAAGAAGTAAAGCAGGATATGGAAGCAGAGAATCCTATGGATAGGCTTATCTGCGGTGATGTAGGTTTTGGTAAAACAGAAGTAGCCGTTAGAGCAGCTTTTAAAGCAGTGCAGGATGGAAAACAGACTGCAGTTTTAGTTCCTACAACAATTTTAGCAGAACAACATTATAATACTTTTAAAGATAGACTGGTTCAATTTCCGGTAAAAACCGGCATGGTTTCAAGATTCCTTTCGAAAAAACAGCAGATCGAAATTTTAAAAGACCTGGAAGCAGGAAAACTAGATGTTATCATAGGAACGCATAGGCTGCTTTCGAAAGATGTAATGTTTAAGGATTTAGGTCTGCTTATAATTGATGAGGAGCATAGATTCGGGGTTATGTCTAAAGAAAAACTCCGCTCCCTAAAACTAAATGTTGATACGCTTACATTAACTGCAACCCCCATCCCGCGGACACTAAATCTTTCCTTGCTCGGTGCCAGGGACCTTTCCATAATTGCAACGCCTCCTCCAAACCGGCAGCCGATTTACACTTACGTCTCAGTGTTTGATGTTTTTAAAATAAAAGAATGGATCCTGAATGAACTTAAAAGAAACGGTCAGGTATATTTTGTTCACGACCGGGTTCAGTCAATTGATAAGCTTGCAGGATATTTAAATAAATATATTCCCGGCATAAAAATCGGAATTGCTCACGGGCAGATGAAACCGTCGCATCTTGAAAATGTTATTCATGGCTTTCTGAATAGAAAGTATGATGTTCTGCTTTCAACTAAAATTATAGAATCAGGTATTGATATTCCGAATGTAAATACTATTATAATAAACCGTGCCGACCGGTTCGGCCTTGCAGAGCTGCACCAGCTTAGAGGTCGAGTTGGAAGGTCTGCAAGACAAGCTTACGCTTATCTTATTGTGCCTTCTTTAAGCGGCATTTCAAAAAAAGCTTTAAGAAGACTTCAAGCCATTGAGGAATTTACCGAAATAGGAGCAGGTTTCAATCTATCTATGCGTGATCTCGAAATCAGAGGAGCAGGAAATCTGCTGGGTACCGAACAGTCAGGATTCATTAATGATGTAGGTTTTGATTTATATATAAAATTAATAAACCAGTCTGTGGAAGAACTAAAATATCAGGAATTCAAGGAAATCTTTAGAACTCTTCCTAAACCTGAGGATAAATCAGAACCTACTGTTGACACTTACTTTGAAATAGGGATTCCCGAAACTTATATGCCTGAACAGGTAGACCGCCTTAATTTTTATACAGGCTTATTTTCAATAAAAAGTATTCATGATCTTGAAGAATTGACTGAAGAAATGAAAGACCGTTTCGGTCCGCTGCCCCTTCTTGTTCAAAGATTGATTGGGACTGCGGCTATAAAGTTTTATTCTTCATATGCGCTGTTTGAAAGAGTAATTATTCAAAGAAAAAATATATTTATAATCCTTCCCAAAGGTGAAAAGGAAGATTATTATAAATACAGGTTTATTGAACTAATGCGTTTCATAATGGATAATTATAAGGACAAAGTGAAATTTAACCAGCAGAAAGAAACTATGAGGTTAATTGTACCAAATAATTTTGAATCTCCCGAAAAGCTGATTAATTTTTTAATTGAATTTTGCAGGAACATCAAAGATCTGTTTA
>JBLNGL010000146.1:0-3066 GCA_050264735.1 Ignavibacteria bacterium
TGTCTTTGGCTCCCGGAATACAAACAATAACATGGTTGAACTGATTACTTGGAAATTCTGCGATGAGAGGCAGGCGATCATCACCGCTGTTGATTAAAACAGGATAGGCTTTAATATTTACCGCATTCAGCAGAGAGATCATATAATTAGAAAGTGCTTTACAGTCACCGTAACACCGTGAATGGACATATTCGGCATCAAAAGGCTGCCAGCTTCCTATCCCAAGCTGAATGCTGACATAGCGGGTTCTCGACTGCATGTATTTGTAAATTTTAAATATCTTTTCTTTTTCATTTTCAGACGATTTCACAAGGGCTTGCACACCGGCTGCAGATAAATCGGAAAGTTTCATTTTATCTTTACATAAACTATAGTACCAGCGTCCGAATTCTTTCCAGGAATTCATGCTGCCTTCATAACCTTCAATCTCAAATTCTGAAGGAGCAATTAGTACAATTGAAGCAATATCCTCAATGTCATCACCGTATACATCATAGGGAAGTTTTAAGAGATTATTTTCCTCCCATATATAAAATTTTTTACCTTCATATAATCTGTTTATTAATTTAAGAGAGTCATTATTGCACCAATACCTGAGATCTTGATTTTCCGGAACTATAACTTCAAACCTGCTTTTTTCTACAGGATTAAGATTAGAGCGCGAATACCAGGCAGGCCAGTTAAAGTCCTCATTGTATAAAATTGTATATTTGAATTCTACGGTATACGGAAATGCGTTGTGATATAATTCCGAAACTCTGACCCTATTATCATCATAAAATGAATACCCGCTGTAACCTGAATAATCTTTTATCTCCTCATCTTCAATATCACGGATTTCCTCCCCTTCAGCGTCAAAAATTTTCCCTTCGAGATCATCTATTTCGCTGAATTTATCATACCATAATATTAATTTTCCCAGGTGCTGTTCGTCCTTTTTAAAAATTGTCACCGCAAATTTTACTTCTTTTACAGAATTGTTTTTATCGAAAACTTCAAATCTGGTTTCATTTATACGGATAACTGCATTCGCTTCTTTTAAAAGAGCTTTGGGAATTTTATGCACAGAATATTCTTTCTCTTCAGCAAAATTTTTCGGAGTAATTGCTGTTAACAATAAGAGAGAAAAAATGATCCGATTAAAATTATTTCTCATCATTTTATTCATAATTCAATTTTGAGTATTATTTAGTCAAACATTCCGGCATTTACTTCCGGATAAAAACAAACTGCTCACCCTGAGAAGCTACGATTCTTGCATAAAATGATTTAAGCTGATCATAAAATTTAGAATTAATTACTGATTGTTTAATTTCAAACTTATACAATACTCTAATCTGATTGCCGTCAACCTGCACATGCCTGGTGTAAGAACCGATATTAGGGCTGAGGTTAAAATTTTTATCAGCCAGAGTTTCTTTTAGTTCATAATTTTCCGGAATAGTAATATTCTCTATCATTGTATAGCTGCTTGGATAACCGTAGTCTATCGGAAAATTACGGACTGAGGATTTAAACGGATTCTCTTTTATGCGGTGAATTATATAAGGATTAAAATAAATAATATCGCCTCTTTTCAGGCAGTAGTTTTCAGATGAGACTCTGGATTTTATTTTTAAAGGAAAATCAATGCTGTCCTTAGCCCCGATTGAAATGGAATCCACGGTCAGCCCGGAAGCTTCCGAATCATATAATTCCTTAATAACATCGCTCTCCTCCTGATCCTCAAAATCCCCGCGGATATTCAATGCTTTATAATCGGAATAGAGTTCTTCAATATCAGACTTTATTAGACCTTCCTGATCGATATTAAGGTTTAATATACTTTTCCTAATATTCTCTTTACCTGAAGAAACAGTAATCCACTCAGGTCCCCCTTTCCTTATTATTAAACCTTGAACATTTAAGACTTTAAATGGTATTAAATCGTATGGACGCAGCGGATTTGTAGCATCGAGATAATAAATCCGGCTTCCGATCTCGGCTTGAGCTATAACATAATTAAATTGGAAAATAATCGGATACAAACTCTGGATTCTGCCGTGGTCCCTGGTGCTTAGTATTACAGGATCTGCAGCAATGCCCGCACTTTTTAAAAGCGAAAGGAGCAAAAAAGTTATCTCCGCGCTGTTTCCTTTTTTAAATTCTATTACATCATCAGCGTCCTGCTCTGCGTAAATCCGTTCTTCCCTATTCCAGACAATTGATTTGGTAACCCAGTTGTAAACTGCTTTCATTTTCTCTTCAGGAGAATTCAAATCCTTTGTAATATTTTTGGCGAGTTCTTCAATCTCGCTTCCGTCATCTATCTTACCGTAAAAGCTATCACTGTCAAGCAGCTCATCAATCAGCTTTTTCCAAGTCGATAAAACTTCTTGTTTCCCCGTGTGAAGGAATGAATAACCTGCCAGCTGAATTTCTACCTGATTAATATAATCATCAATTGTTGTAATAAAAGGTTCATCACGCAAAGCCGGCGCATTTTTAACCGCCCATCTATGCTGCGTGCATTTTACAAGTCCATCACCGAATAAAGCTATTGCTTCACCTCGAAATGCCTGAGTTACTTCTTCTACTTCATTTACGGCCCAAGCTTCAAACCCTCTTGTTACGCACGCATATGCAATGCATCGGGGATAACGGATCCTATATTCACTCCAAACGACTGGCTCATCATGCTGAAATTTCCAATCCCTAATGAACCACATTGAGCTGGAATTTATTTTGTACCGGATTTCGATAATGCAGCCCGGTTTTAAGGCAGGAAGTGTAAATTTATATTGTGTCCTTTCTTCATCAATCTCTTCTTCAAATACATCATCTTCATCCAGCTCAGTTTCTATAATTTCATTTTTTTCGTCTAAGGAATAAGTTATTCCTTCGATATCGCTTATCCATTCTATTCCTTTTTTCGTATAAATAACTACTGAATGCGTAGCCCAGTTATATCCGGCAGGAGTAAGAATTTTAACACGAAGATGTCTTTTATATTCCAGATCTGTCTTATCATTGAAGGACGTTTCACCATAGTCGCATAAAACCACTGCAGTAGCATTGGTATCCGGC
>JBLNGL010000147.1:0-3029 GCA_050264735.1 Ignavibacteria bacterium
TTATCCATATTAAAATCTGCCGGTGTATTTATAGCCGCTTCAATTATTGCATTATTGATACAGGTAGATAATATAAGTCAGATTTATGAATATACGCCTTATTCAACAAGAGGGACAGAAAACATACTTGACAAGACATCGACGCAGATAGAGAAGAAGGAATCCATTTATTATTCATACCATACGGATTGGTCTTTCTCACCCGGGGAAATGACGACGTTTATAATTCCGTCTTTTTTTGGTTTTGGCAATTCCACTTACAAAGGCCCGCTGTCTAACAACCAGCCTGTTGAAGTTAATACTTACTTCGGTCAAATGTCTTTCGTTGATGTTGCTGTCGGATATATGGGAATACTTGTTTTTGTGCTTGCGTTGTTTGGAATCTTCACAAAATGGAAAGAACCATTCGTCAGGTTTTTGACAATATTATCATCTTTGGCACTCCTTATTTCATTCGGAAAAAACTTTCCGGTGATATTTGATCTTTTATTCTACTACTTGCCTTTTTTCAATAAATTCCGCGTTCCCTCTATGATCCTCGTTTTGGTTCAGGTCAGTATTCCAATATTAGCAGGATACGGCATAATGGGAATCACATCTGCTAGAGAAGAAAATAATATGAAGCGGGGAAAGACTGTAAAAAATTTAGCATTTGTTTTCACCATTTTGTTTGCTGCTTCACTTTTATTTAACGGTTCCATTGCTAGCTGGTTTGCGTCAAGAGTAAATGAACATGCACAAAGCATTTCTTTGTCCCAGAAACAACTAGCCCAGCAGTTTCAAGTCTTAGCAGATTATATGTCGCAAATGTTTGTGAGTGATTTACTTTTCGGTTTAGGATTCCTAATGTTAGCTTCCTGGGCAGCGTATGGATATATCAATAAAAGTTTAAGCATAGATACCCTAGTTCTTTTGTTTATAGTTCTGACTATTATTGATCTTTGGAGAATTGATGCCCGCGGTGCTAAGTATTCAGAACCGCTCTCAAAAGAGAATTTTTTTATTGAACCCGAATACATTAAAACTATAAAGGAGCAGGGTGACAAAGCTCCTTACAGGATTTTAAATCTAAAGCAAGACTCTTCCCCAGGCTCAATCAGCAATAATGCAAATTTCAACGCATATTTTTTAACAGAGGATTATTACGGATACTCCGGGATAAAGCCGAGAGCTTATCAGGATATTATTGATATAATGGGACCGGTTAATGAAACTTCATGGAGAATGCTGAATGTTAAATATATCATTACCGGGAGCCATGTACCTTTAGATCAATTCCCTTACCTTAAATTAATTACCGCTGGAGGAAATACTTTTATTTATGAAAATAGGAATGTCTTGCCTCGTGTGTATTTTGTAAATAAGGCCGAGCAGAAAACAGCCTTGGAAATTTTAAATCTTATAAAACAAAATTCGTTCGATCCCAGGGAAATTGCCTATATAGAAGATCAAAATTTAAAGGTCTCTTCAATAGACTCAACTTCATACGCTGAAATTAGCAGATATTCAGATGAAGATATAGAATTAAACGTTAACGCTTCCGGAAATAATTTTCTGTTTGCGGGCAACACTTTTACAAAAGGGTGGAAGGCATTTATTGACGGAAACGAAACAAAAATCTATAAAGCCAATCACGGCTTTTTAGGTTTAGTTGTTCCCAAAGGCAGACATAAGATCTTAATAACTTATTCACCGGACAGCTTTTACATAAGCAGATATATTGTCTTAATTTTAAGCTCTTTGGTTATGTTGGGATTACTGCTGGTGCTGTTTAAATATTTAAGCGATAAAAGAAAAATCAAAAACGCTAAGTAAAAATGTTATTCAATTGGCAGAGATTAAAGAAATAAATACCAAAATCAATTTTGGCTCGCAGTCCTTTAAGAAATACTTTTTAAATACATCATGGCTCTTCAGTCAAAGAGTATTCAAGCTTTTAATTAGCTTTGCAATAAATATTTATGTAATAAGGTATTTAGGACCGGCTGATTTCGGTCTTCTCAGCTATGCGTTGAGCTTTGTAGGGTTGTTTACTGCTCTTTCAAACCTTGGATTAGATAATATTATTATCAGGGAATTAGTTAATGAACCGGGCAAAAGAGACGTTCTTCTGGGTTCTACATTTTTTTTAAAGCTGTTTGGGGCATTCATATCTATCATTATAATTTTCATTACGTTATTCATTACTTCGGAAGAAAAAGAAAGTTCTATATTGATTTTAATAATTTCTGCCTCAACGATTTTTCAGACAGTCAATATAATTGAATTCTTTTTCCAGGCAAAAATAAAGGTTAAATTTTCGGCAATTGCTCAATTTGTCAGTTTAATAGTTTCAGCACTGTTAAAAGTTTTACTGATTTTATTAAATGCTCCGCTGATCTATTTTGCTTTAGCATTTACGTTGGAGTTTTTGTTCATCGGAATCGGATTTCTTATTGTATACTCAATTAAAGAAGCGGCGCTTTTCAAATGGAGATTTAATAAGCAGACCGCTTCAAATTTATTAAAAGATTCATGGCCTTTAACTTTATCGGGATTAGTAATTGCGGTGTACATGAGGATAGATCAAGTGATGATAAAAAATATGCTGAGCGATCAAGAAGTAGGTTATTATGCAGCAGCAGTAAGGTTTACTGAAGCATGGTATTTTATCCCCACGGCAATATGCACTTCGCTATTCCCTTCAATCATAAATGCAAAGAAGATAGATCCATTATTATATTCAACAAGGCTTCAGAAGTTATATGATATTTTAACATGGCTCTCTTATGCAGTAGCAGTACCTCTCACAATATTCTCATCATTTTTAGTAACTTTGATTTTGGGCGAAGAATACCTTCCAACTGCCCCGGTATTGACAATATATATCTGGGCTGCTGTACCTGTTTCTTTGGGAGTTGCGAGCGGCCAATACCTTGTAAATGAAAATTTCACTAAGATGTCCTTCTACAGGACTTTTGCGGGAATGATTTGTAACGTGGCTCTTAATTTTATTTTAATTCCGGTATATGGAATTATCGGTTCGGCTT
>JBLNGL010000148.1:0-2538 GCA_050264735.1 Ignavibacteria bacterium
CTACTGTCTGCTCGGGTCGTTTTGCTCCCGCGGGATCGCCAACAACGGCTGCAAGATGTATTACAGTGCCGATGTTATTCATCGATTGGTTTACAGTCTCAATGTTGCGTATATCGCCTTCGATAATTTCAATACGGTCATCGCCGGTAAATTTCTTAACCGATTTTTTCCCGTAGATGAAGCTGTCAAGAATCCTGACCGGGTAACCGTTTTCGAGAAGCTTATCTACAAGTACTGTTCCCAGAAATCCCGCACCGCCTATAACTAATACTCTTTCTTTCATAAATTATTTTAAAATGCTTTTAACATATTTTTCCATTGCGTCTTTATATGAATACTCCGGTTTCCATCCGAGAAGCTTTTCAGCTTTTTCTGATGATATAAATCTTCCTTTATAATTACCTTTTCTGTCTTCTGTAAACTTTATCACTGCTTTTTTACCTATGATTGCCTCGAGAGTTTTTACAATATCGAGCACAGAAATTTTTTCTCTGCCGTTAATATTGAATATTCCGTTTTCCGCTTCGGGCTTTAAGCAGGCGGCGTTTCCCCGCGCGAGGTCCTTTACATAAATAAATTGCCTTGTCTGGCTTCCCGAACCATGGATTGTAATCTCTTCGTTTTTCAGTATCTTGTTTATAAAAATTGGAGTCACTGTTGCCTCCCTTGCTCTTTCGCCGAAGGGGATTCCGTAACGGATGATTGTATAATTCACGTTATACAGAGTTTTATAATTTTTACAGAACAGCTCCGCGGCTATTTTTGATGATGTATATAAATGGTCCGGATTCTGTGAACATGGAGTGTCTTCGGTAATAAAATCTTCATCTTCACCCTCAATGCTTCCGTACACCCACTCGGTCGATGCAAGAAGAACCCGGTTGACATTATTTCTTCTTGCAGCTTCAAGAACATTAAGCGTGTTGTGCGATGTATTGATGTTTGAGTAGAGCGGATTTTCAAAAAACTTGTTTACGTTTGCCTCTGCCGCGAGGTGATATATGCAATCAAAACCTTTTGATTCGGAAACAAGCTGCTCGAGGTTCCCGGTATCGGCAATTACCGAACTGCATTTTTGATTATACCGCGGCGCTTCCTTATCATAGATTAAAACTTCATAGCTCTGCTGCAGAAGTGTATCTACAAGGTGAGAACCTATGAACCCTGAACCCCCCGTGACTAAAATTTTCATAAATCTATTCTTTAGTTCTTTAAGTTGTTTATATAATTGTCTCCGAGACTTTCCATTGAAAATCTTTTGAAAATATTTTTTTCAATATACTCTTTCATTCCGGAAATCAGCTTCGGATTTTTTATTATCTCTTCCATTTTTTCAGCAAGCCCTTCCGGAGTATTATTAAACAGCAATCCGGATTTTCCATCATCAACATATTCCCTGAATCCTTTCAGGTCGTTCGAGATTGAAGGCACGAGCTCGTTATATCCTATTAGTAAAGGTCCGCACTGTGTTACCTGCCTGTATGGCAGGACCAGTACATCGTTATTACGGTAAATTTCGTGAATATCTATGTAATGAACAAATTCATCCGTGAGTTTCAGGCTTTCAATTTTTTTCATTCTGCTCCTGAGTTCTTCAGCATTGTATTTCAGTTTCCCGTGAACAGCAATTTCGAAGTTAATGTTCTTATTTTCAAGGATTTCAGCCGCTTCTAACAATATTTCAATTCCTTTATACGGTTCTATCGACCCAAAAAAAAAGAACCTGATTTTTTCCGAAACCGGTGCTTTTTGGGAGCTCTTTCTTCCTGCCTTAGTATAATAATCAATTATCGGGAGCTGAAAAACCCTCGGCTCAAACCCGTATTTATCCTTAAAGATCTTTGCCTGCACATGGCTTGCAACGCCAACTTTCTTTTTAAATAAGGCGAGTGTAAGTCTTAGAGATAAAACGGAATAATAATCTTTTGTTTCAGGATGAATTTCCACATCGTGAACCATAACAATAAAATCCTTTAAAAGAACTTTTGCAATTACTGCCTGATAAGCGGTTAATGTATTAAACCAGATTCTATCTGCTTTTGTTTTTTTAATCGAAAGTAAAAAACCAAGCTCAGAAAAAAAGCTAAACGGATTTCTGAACCGTTTCCGCTTAACAAATTTTGCATTCAACTCTTTACACCAGTCTGCAATTTCATCCGTATTTTCCTTTGCCTGAATGAAAATCGAAAGTTCAGTCCTCTCTTTAAGAACCTTGACTATAGTATAGCTGTGGTCTAAATAACTTTCGCTTGTAACGTAAACTATTTTCATGCAAATCAGGGTTTAAAGTAAATAACTTAAAACATCATCAGGGCTTAGAGTATTCATGCATGTCATTAATTTATCGCATCTGTTAAGATAACAAACAAGGCAGTCAACCTTAGAGCTGTAAATAATTTTTCCGTGCCCGAAAACATCAAGCTCGGTATACGAAGTAGGACCCGTAAAAACAACCGTGTATTTATCGAGCGCGGTCGCAATGTGGAATGCGAGCGAATCGGATGTAAAAACTTTATCAGCAAGATAAATCATTCCTAT
>JBLNGL010000149.1:0-2900 GCA_050264735.1 Ignavibacteria bacterium
ACAAAAGCCTTACCCGATTGGAAGAGAGAAGACATCATCGGATCGGCTTTTTCAATCGATTGTTATGAAATAAACCCGCTTATCGGTACTACGGATGAGCTTCTGGCTTTCAAGGAAAATTTAAACAGTCTTGGTTTAAAATTAATTCTTGATTTTGTACCTAATCATTTCAGCGCAGAATCAAAATATATCAGTACAAACCCTGAATTCTTTTTAGAAGCAGATGTAGAAAGCCTGCAGGGAGACAGCCGTACTTTTTATAAGCCGCATTCTGCTGACGGCAAAGTATTTGCACACGGGAGAGATCCTTTTTTCCTGGCATGGACGGATACCGTGCAGGTGAACTTCTTTTCTCAAAAAGCCAGGAATTTTTTGAAAAATACTCTGTTTGAACTTACAGATCTGTGTGACGGAATCAGATGCGATATGGCAATGCTCGCCTTAAATAATGTTTTTTATAATACTTGGATGGGCGTACTTAATAAAAGAAGAATTCCAAAGCCTGAAGATGAATTCTGGAACGGTGCAATTAAGGAAGTAAAGAAAAAAGCTCCTGATTTTTTATTAATTGCAGAAGTATATTGGGATCTTGAAAAGCAGCTTCAGAACCAGGGATTTGATTACACTTATGATAAAACTTTTACCGATCTTCTGTTTTATAACGATATACAAGGGATTAAAAATCATCTGCATCTTGATGACGAACTGCAGCAGAAATCTGTAAGGTTTATTGAAAATCACGATGAACTGCGGGCAGCAGCAAAATTCGGTAAACCCAGGTCATTAGCTGCTGCTGCTGCCGTCAGTACAATACAGGGAATGAAATTATTTTATGACGGACAGTTTGAAGGAAAAAAGATTAGAATACCGAGTCAGCTTGGGAGAGAACCAGAGGAAAAAGTATCAGAATACGTAAAAAATTTCTATAAAAAACTTTTGCCAATTATTAACTACGATATTTTTAAAAAGGGAAAATGGAAGATGATTGAACCGCTTCCTATTGATGCTTGGAATAAAGCTTTTGAAAATTTTTTAGCCTGGACATGGTCTTTGGAAAATGAAATCATTTTAGTAGCAATTAATTATTCCTCCGTAACTTCACAATGCAGAATCAAATTCGAATTCAGTACGGACAGAGAAATTCTGAAATTTGAGGATCTGCTGAACGATGCTGATTACAACAGGTCGGTTTATGAATTAAGGGCAAACGGTTTGTATGTAGAGCTGAAAAGCTATCAATGCCACATCTTCCGTATCCAGCTCTAAACAGCAAATGAGAGCAGCTGTAATCATTCCTGCTTTTAATGAAGAAAAAGCCATTTCAAAAGTCATCAAAGATATTCCTAAAGAGTTCATTGCGGAAATTATAGTAGTTAATAATAATTCAACCGATGGGACTGCGGACGCTGCAGCCCGTGCCGGCGGGACCGTTCTTGAAGAAAAAATAAAAGGATACGGCTCTTCATGCCTGAAAGGAATTGAATATGCAGCTTCAAAAGAATATGAAATTTTAGTTTTTCTGGACGGCGATTACAGCGATTATCCGGAAGAGATTGAATTTCTAATAAATCCCATTATTAAGGACAATTATGAATTTGTAATAGGAAGCAGGGTGCTTGGGAAAAGAGAAAAAGATGCTCTATTAATTCAATCAAGGATAGGAAGCTATATTGCAGGTTTTCTTATAAAAATTTTCTGGGGATTCAAGTATACGGATCTGGGACCTTTCAGGGCAATTAAAACAGAAAGGCTGCTGGATCTTCAGATGAAAGATAAATGGTTCGGATGGACAGTGGAAATGCAGATTAAAGCTTTAAAAAAGAAGCTTAAAATTCTGGAAGTGCCTGTCAGTTACAGGAAACGTATCGGAAAGTCGAAGGTAACCGGCACCTTAAAAGGATCTTTAATGGCAGGCTTAATTATTTTGAAGGTAATTTTTTTAGAATTATTCAGGGATTAATCTCTTTTTAAGATCGTTTTACAGGATGAGCAAACATAAAGTTATAATATTCCTAAAATATCCTGAAGTCGGAAAAGTAAAAACTAGAATGGCAGAATCACTCGGAGGTAATTTTGCTGCTGAATTCTATAAAATTTGTGCGGAATATATTTTAAATGAATGCTTGAAACTAAAAGAATCCGGAATTGATCTATACATTTTTTATGAAGGCCAGGCGAACGAAAATAAAATTAAAAACTGGGTACCGGGTTCTTTTAAACTAATCTGCCAGAAAGGTGAAAACCTCGGAAAAAGAATGTATAATGCTTTTTCAAATTTTTTTAAAGATAAAGAAGAGAAAATAATTTTAATCGGCACAGATATTCCTGATCTTTCATCATCTTTAATAGAAAAAGCTTTTAAATATTTAGAAAATCACGATACTGTTATAGGGCAGTCATCAGACGGAGGATATTATCTTATCGGATTATCTAGATTGAACAAAGATACTTTTACTGGAATTCCATGGAGTACGGATAAAGTTTTAATGATTACTTTAAAAAAACTGGAAAAACGAAATTCATCTTATAAATTGCTCCCTGAACTAATTGATATTGATACCGAAGCTGATATTGTCAGTTGGCTGAAGAGAAATCCGGCAGGCAATCATCCGGTTAAGGAATATCTTAATTCTCAAAATTTTAATACCGGGAAAAGTCAGTTTAATATTTAAATATTAGTGTGGAGCACAGAGAATTATTTTCCCATTTACCACATAAAGATTCGGAATTATTTTATCTAATTTATAAAATTCAATTCGGATCTTAGGGCAGTTCATTTAAAACAATATGCAGTGTTTTTGAAATTCATTAAAAAATATCAGTTTAAATGATTAAACAAAAAATAAGAGGCAGAGGCGCGGGTTTTAATCCGGGGAATAGGTTTGAAAGGCTCCGTGTTG
>JBLNGL010000150.1:0-7631 GCA_050264735.1 Ignavibacteria bacterium
GTCCCTGTAGTGCTTATTAATGATGCTAATGCAGCCGCATTGGGGGAATTAAAATTCGGCATTGCCAAAGAAATGAAAAATTTTATAGCCGTAACAATGGGCACCGGTTTGGGGGGAGGAATTGTTTTAGACGGTAATATTGTTAGCGGAGAAAACGGATTGGCAGGTGAATTCGGACATATTTTGATTGAAAAGAACGGACGCAGATGCAACTGCGGAAGATCGGGATGCCTGGAAACTTATGTTTCTGTAAATGGATTACGGCGGACAGTATCTCAGCTTTTTTCGGAAAGCAATATTAAAAGCGGGCTGCAGAATATATCTTTTAATGAATTAACCGGCGAAATGATCAGTGATTATGCCGCAAAAGGAGATCCGCTGGCAGTTGAAGCATTTAATATTACTGCAAGAATTTTAGGAAGGGCATTAGCCAATTTAACAGCCTGTTTTGCCTGCGAAGCAATAATTCTTTTCGGAGGACTTTCTAAATCGGGCGACCTGCTGTTAAAACCTACCCGCAAGTTTTTCGAAGAGCAATTATTGAATATTCATAAAGGTAAAGTTCAAATATTAAAATCAAGCTTTGAAAATGGAATGGCAGCTGTCCTGGGAGCCAACAGTCTTATATTACAGGATTTGAAAGCAGATTCAAACATTAAATTAGACAAGTAGTTCATTTTTTACAATTGCCATAAAAGATTTTATGGACATTAGGTCAGAATTAATATAGGAGATTAACAATGCACAGAATAGTTTTTATTCCGCGCATAATTCTTTTATTAATCATTTTCCTAATCGGTAATACCTCTATCTCAGCAGTTTCCAATATTGAGGGATTCATAAAAGACACACTAACTAATGAACCTCTCATCGGGGCGAACGTAATTCTTGTGGGAACCAGCTTAGGTGCTGCGACAGACGAAGCAGGTCAATATATTATCCGCGGCATCGAATCCGGAACGTATGTAATCCGGGTAACCTATATCGGCTATGAAACTGTTGAGAAGCAAATCCAGGTTAAAGAAAATGCAGATATAGCGCAGGATTTCAATTTGAAACCTATAGGAATTGAAGGGGAAACGGTAATCATTACTGCTCAAGCAAGCGGACAGGTTGAAGCAATAAATAAACAGCTCTCTTCCGATAATATCATGAATGCTGTCTCTTCGGCCAGAATACAGGAGCTTCCCGATGCCAATGCTGCAGAGTCCATCGGGCGGCTTCCCGGTGTGTCGGTTTTGAGAAGCGGAGGAGAAGGAGACCGTGTTGTAATACGCGGACTCGATCCCAAGTACAACCAGATTTCTGTTAATGGAGTTCAGCTTTCCTCGTCTAATCCAAACGACCGGAGTACCGATTTAAGTATGATTTCTCCTTATATGCTGGAGAGTATCGAGGTCAGTAAAACAATAACATCAGATATGGATGCTAATGTAATCGGGGGAACTGTTAATTTTGAACTTCGTGAAGCAAAGCCTACCGGATCCAATTCTCCCTCTGTAGGGATACTTGCTCAAGGAAGTTATAATGGTCTGTCTAATGCTAACAATAAATATAACAATTATAAATATGTAGGAAGTATTGAAAACAGATTTTTTTCTAATAAGCTTGGTGTTTTTGCTTTATTAGATATAGAAAGAAGAAATTTAACCTCAAATGAATTAGGGGCTACATATGATCATAAAGCAAACAGTAAGACTGAATATATAGCTTCAACCTTAAACCTTAATATGATACCGCGTGATAGAAAAAGATATAATGGTGCAGTTGTGATAGATTATAACTTGCCGGATGGGAATTTAAAGCTGGCTAATTTCTTAAGTACCGGCACCACGGATATCCAAAATAGGGGTGAATCATTCAATGTTTTAACCAATCTTCATAACTATTCGTTTGAATATTCTAATAATAAGCTTGGTGTTATAACTAATATACTTAATTTTAAATACGATATCCCTATTTTCCATATTGATGCCGATTTCTCTCATACATACAGCGAAACAAAAAGTCCGAATGATTGGACCATTGGTTTTCAGCAAGGTTCGGCCGGCCTCACTGAATTTGTTAATGTTTCCAACTTAAATCCTATTGATATTCCTAAAGGAGCAAACAATGATACAAATTCTACTTATCTCGGAACACTTATAACCAACAATAGCTTCTCTAAAGAGAGGGCATTAACTGCTTCATTAGATTTCCAAGCAAATTTGAATGTATCAAATGATATTTCTTCCGCTATAAAATTCGGAGGAAGATTTAGGCATCAAACCCGTTCATATGTTTACGAACAATCTACAGGTCAGGGTTTAGGTCTCACGAGTGCTGCGATAGTTGATAGTCTTATCGCTTCTCACTTTTCTTCAACCGCAAGGTATGCTAATACTACTAGTATCCCGATATTGCCGTTTGTTGATCCAAATTATGATTATGGAGAATTCCTTGAAGGCGATTATAAAATGATATTGCCTCTTAATTTCGGTATGCTTAACGAGGCAGCAAATTTTATAAAAAGCCAAACTGATTTTTTAGCAAGGCGTAATTCAATAGCATACTTTCGCGATATGTTTAATTCAACCACTTTCAATTATTCCGGATATGAAGATCAGAGCGCCGTGTATGCAATGGCTACAATTAATATCGGACCTCAAATTACAATTATACCCGGAATACGGTTTCAAAATCTCCATACAAACTATACTGCACCCCGCGGCACACAAAATACGGCATCTGCAACCGGAGGGCCATACCTTCACTACGATACTACAGTAACTGTTGATCATGGTTATTGGCTGCCAAATTTAAATGTAAGATACAAACCTTTTAACTGGTTTGATGTTCGGCTTTCATATACAAATACTCTTGCTTATCCTGATTATAATGCAATTGTACCTAGAATAGATGTGGCTGTTGGAAGTTCTCCAATTAATTATAATAATTATCAATTATCCCCGACACGATCAAAAAACTATGATGCCTATTTTTCTTTCTATGAAAATTCAATTGGATTATTTACCGTAGGTGGATATTTAAAACAAATTCATGACCTTATTTATTCATGGAGTTTTTTTGTGAGCGGAGCTAATTCATTAAAATATTACCCTCCAAGCCTCGTAGCATCTTCTATCCCAACCGGTAATCCAAATATCATTAATTATGTGAATAATCCGCATAAAGTTGAAGTTTGGGGTCTAGAGCTTGATTGGCAGACTCATTTCTGGTATCTGCCGCACCCTTTTGACGGTTTAGTCTTGAATGTTAACTACACACATGTTTATTCCGAAGCAAAGTACCCGTATACAGATACTAGACGGGTTGGACGTATATTAGTGTATGTTGACACCATTTTCACCGATCGTCTTCTTTATCAGCCGGATAATATTTTCAATCTATCATTGGGTTATGATTATGAAGGTTTTTCCATTAGAGCATCAATGCTTTATCAAGCAGACATTTTTGCAGGACCAAATTTTTGGCCTCAATTAAGGAGCACCACCGATTCATATACCAGATGGGATCTGGCAGTGAGGCAGGAGCTTCCATGGTTTGGAATTCAAATTTTCGGTGCGTTAAATAATATTAACAGTGCTAAGGATATTAATATAATTCAAGCCGGTGTGCCTCAGTCCCAGCAGCATTATGGCATGACTGCAGATGTTGGGCTTCGGCTTAAGCTTTAATACTTCATTATAATTAATTAATTCCTTTTGGAGGGAGGTGGCTATTTACTTAATAAAAATTTTTATACTAATAGTTTTACTTCATTTAACTTAAATTTAAGGAGGATTTATGAATAGTAGATTCATTTCTATTATCTCAGCTGCGGTATTGTTACTGGTATCAGTAACGAGTATGTCGTTTGCAGATACTCTTACTGTATACGCCAACGGTCCAACGCTTGATGCCGTTATAGGAAGTGATACAACTTCCGGCGGCGAACAAGCTCATGATGTATATAAACTTGTTTCACGTGATACAACCTATATTTTTGATGCGACAATCACGATAAAATCAAGCGTTGAAATTATAGGAGTTTTAGGATCTGACGGGAGACCGCCCTGTATTCAGCCCGATGTTCTAAGTGATAATTCTGTCCCGGGATTATTATTTACCTTCCTAGGAACCGGAACTACTGTTAAAATTAAAGATCTTTATCTGCTAGGTATTTCAATTAATAATACAGTTAATTATGGAGGCGGACAAGCTATACAAATTTCAGCCGATAATATTAGACTCATTGTTGACAATGTTGTATTTGAAAATTGGTCACAATTTGCTATTGGTTACAGCGCTAATTGGAATAAATTCTACATTACCAACTGCAAGTTCAGAAATATGACGACGCAGCCTAATCAATGGTATGTAGGAGAATTGCTGCGCAACGAAAATTACCTCGGAGCTTTTAAAACCGATACCATTATCATCAAGTACAATACTATGTTGTGTGTAAGCGGCTATGCGACTGCTGCTACCGGCGGAATCGTTAATTATTATGAATTTTCTCACAATAACATTATATACACTTTTAAAAATCCATTCTTCCTCGATAGAATGGTTAACGCAAAATTCAATAATAATATTTTCTACAACGTATATGCCGGTGGACAAAACTTAACTGAGTTCAATGGAGGCTGGGATTCTTTTACTGCTGGTACGGTTGCCTCAATTATAACAATGGGACCGCTTGATTCAACAACAGCGGCTGATCTTTTAGGTCATCCTTCGACGGGCGCCGGAGATCCTGCTGCTGAATTATTGAGAAAGGTAGAAGTTAAAAACAATGCTTACTATTGGTCCGACGGCCTTACGTCTTTCTGGACTGCATGGAATGATACGGCTCATGTTGATACAATAATTACCCCGGTGTTTATGAATCAACAATCAATAGACATGTTCTCTAATGATACAAATTGGCCGGGTTTTGTTGAATCAGGAAATCTAAATGTAGATCCTGTTTATGGTCCTTCAGTCAATGAAGTACTGGATCCCGGAACAAATGGAAATGTCGGTCTTTTGAATTGGTTTACCGTTGTTAGAACTGGTACCGGGACAACAGAACTTTACGGCTATAAAATTACTCAAGTCGATTTCAGTTCCGGAAACTGGATTCCTGATTGGCCTTTACTGGAAGCAGCGGATATGCAGTACACCAATACGGATTTACATACCGGTGCGACTGATGGAGGATATGTAGGAGATCCTAACTGGTTTGGTCCTGTTGAACCATTAATTGTGGTCGATGGCCAGAAAGATGATTTCTACAACACACTAACCGGACCGGATGACGGTTATCTCCAGATTACATCCTGTGCATGGAATGATAACGGAAGGCCCACTGACGATGCTGATCTGTCTACTAAAGTATGGGCTGCTTGGGATGCAGACTGGTTTTATCTGTATCAGGAGGTAATGGATGATAATATTTCCAACGGCACCACAACTAATGTATGGGAAGTTGATAATATGGAGTTAAAATTTGATGCAATACCTACTCCATCAGATACGGTAACAAATACAATATGGGATACCAGATTGACTGCTCCTGGTATGACTCCGGGAGATAGTTTGACTACGAATATATCAGACCCGAACAACAAGCAATTTTCAAGGCATCTTGTAACAGGTGGTTATGTTGCTGAATTAGCTATCAGATGGTCAGCAATAGGTTCAACTGAAAAAATCACGCCTGAAATTGATAATACTTTTGGATTAGCAATCAATCAGCATGATAATGATGGCGCAGCCCGGGTAGCATCGGTAGAGTGGGCATCTGTAATGCTTGATGCGGTATGGAATACACCGAAGTACCTTGGTACCGTAAAGTTCCTGGCCGGCGGTAAACTACAATTTATCCCGCAGAGCAGTGTAACTCCGTGGAGAGTCAACACTATTGTACCATATGATGGTTCTGAGTGTACCCGTACAGGAGTAGATGATGGTAAATCATTGCTGCCTAAGGAATACGGATTGAGTCAGAATTATCCGAATCCTTTCAACCCCTCAACAGTAATTAATTTTGCATTGCCAAAGCAGGCTGCGGTTGAATTAGCCGTGTATAATCTTCTCGGTGAGAAAGTCGCACAAGTTATAAACCAGGAGATGAATGCAGGATACCACAGTGTTACGTTTGATGCTTCAGCGCTTCCGAGCGGTATTTACTTCTACCGCATAAATGCAGGAACATTTACACAAACCAAAAAACTGATGCTGTTGAAGTAAAAGAATGGACTGAAATAAAATACTCTCGGGCTATCCTGAAAGGGATAGCCCGCTTAATTTAATTTTCAAGAATGAACAATAAAAAGATAGCTATTCTGTTTTTTCATGTTCTATTATTTTCTTTCAATTCGGCTTATTCACAGAAAAAAGTAGTCGGTTATTATCCCGATTGGATTAAATATACTCTCCCTCCCACTCAAATTAAATTCGAAAATCTTACGCACATTGTTCATGCATTTGCATGGCCTTCAAGTACAGGTGAAATTTCAATGTATGAAGGTATGCCGAATGCAAATTTAATTACAACAGTGCATAATTCAGGTAAAAAAATTCTCTTAGCTGTTGGTGGAGCGGGCGTAGATCAAAGCGGAGGTTTTGCTCCAATGTCTGCTGATTCTGTTAAAAGAACAGCTTTTATTGAAAATATAGTTAATCTAATTACTGCAAACGGATTTGACGGGATTGATTTGGATTGGGAATTCCCTGCAGACCTTAATGAAGGAAAAAATCAAACAATATTAGTTAAGGAATTGAGGAAAAGATTTGTTCAAATCGATTCATCGCTGCTGATTACAATGGCTGTAAGTGCTGGTCCTTATTTCGGTCAATATTTTGAATATGAGAAATTGTCCGCCGATGTGAACTGGTTTTCTATGATGGGTTATGATTTTCACGGAAGCTGGACTGCTCATGCCGGTCACAATGCGCCTCTTTATCAGCCTTCAAACTGCACAGATGGAGCTGATGATAACGGAATTAAATACCTGACGGTAACACGTAAAACTCCGAAAGAAAAATTACTCCTTGGCGTTCCTTTTTATGGGAAGGAGTTTAACTCTACCGGACTTTATCAAACAAGAACAGGAAGTGTTACCGATCTGTTATATAGTGAAATTGCTCCTAGAAGATCAAATGGCAATTGGGAATATTACTGGGATGATTTTTCAAAAGTGCCTTATCTTTTAGATACTGCTCATTCTAAGTTTGTAACATTCGACGATACAACCTCTATAAGATTGAAGTGCGAATATGCTTTAGCCTATCATCTTTCAGGAATAATGATTTGGGCTATTGGCCAGGATTTAACTGGAAATTCACAGCCCTTGCTTGAAACAATCGGAAGATCCTTAGGATTGGCAACCAATATTTATTCTGCCCGGGATATCAATGCTTCAGATTTCTATCTCTATAATAATTACCCCAATCCATTCAACTCTTCAACTGTAATAAAATTTAGAATTCCGGGAACCAGCCTGGTTACAATAACTGTTTATGATTTACTAGGGAGAATGGTTGAAAAGCTTGCAGACAAAAGCATGGATGCCGGAATATATAGTATTGACTTCAATGCCTCAAATCTCAGCGGCGGAGTTTACTTTTATGCATTAAAAGCAGGTGATTTTTTGCAGACTAAG
>JBLNGL010000151.1:0-12298 GCA_050264735.1 Ignavibacteria bacterium
ATGGATTGAATTTATTTTCTTATTGCAGTAATAATCCAATAATGTTTTTTGATCCGAATGGTACTGACGGTAAAAAAATGAATATACGTGAGGGACCGGATTATTTAAGAGACCCGGATAAGCTTAAGGAGGCAAAAGCGTATTTCGAGACAACTTATAATATAACTATACATGAAATATACTGGTCTAATATAAAATTGAAATGGTATTTTGAATACACGGAAAATCCGCCATCCGCCACTGGGTCAGGTGAACCAGGTAGTACCGGCGGTACTGAAGGAAGCGAGGCAGAAAAGCCGGCTCCTGTAGAGCCGGCCCCTGAGGAACCTCAGGGAACCGGTACTGAAACTACTTCAGAAAAACCAGCTGAAGGATCTGATGAAGGAACGAAGAAAGAGCCTGTTAAAGACCCCGTTAAGGGAGATCCGGAAGGTAAAAAAGATGGAAAACCTGAAGGTAAATCACCAACTGGAAGCCCAAAAGGATCAGTGAATGGAATACCAGAGGGAGTTGAAGGCGGGAGTGACCAGGGAATACCCGGAAAAACGGGGACAGGCGGAGGAGGCAGATCGTTTTTTAGCAGGGGCGGCTCAACTCTCCTTATGGGTTTGGCTCTGCTTGCTGCAGGTCTTTTAACAATATTTACACTTGGATTAGCAACACCTTTTCTTATTGTGGCTGCAGGTGCAATGGCTCTTGCCGGCGGTATTGCGCTTACAGTAACAAGTACAATACAACTTACAGCTTCATATTCGGGTGCAACAACAGCTCGGCAGGATGCAGAATTACAAGGCACAATGTTCAAAGTTTCATCCTTAAGTTCACCTTTAGGTTTAACGGGCGGTGCTATCGGAACTGCTGTCGGAGGAGAAGAAGGACTTGAGAAGGGAGCGCTAGTTGGAAACGTAGCTGAATTAGGAACAGGATTCTGGAGATACGGCTGGTCAAAACTCGCTCCCGGAACAGCTGTAGAATTGTCTACTGATGCAAAACTTATTTCAGATATGGCAAAGCTGGAATCAACAGTCCCAAAGGGAGTTCAGGTTATTGGCAGTCACGGAAAACCCGGATTATATAAAACCGGCGCAGGAAACTATGCTCCAATCGGGGAATTATCCCCTATAATACAAAGCAGCCCGCAAGGGCGGGTGATGGTATTGATGTGCAATGTTGGAAAAGATCCGGCTGCTGTTCAGGCGCTCTCTAACTCTACCGGCAGAAGTATAACAGCGTTCACCGACTATGTTGGTGCTACTAAATTTAGTCAAGTTTGGGCATTTAGTAAGGGGGGAAGTGTTCTCTCTTATAATGCTACTCCATCTGTATTTAATCCACAATATTGGAGCCCATTCTTAACATTAAAACCAAATGTACTTGCGCCCGGAGTTACAACTGCCGGAGGCATTTCAGCTAATACAGATGAAGATAAGGAATGAAATAATTATTATATAAAAAGATACTATAAAATATAAACGGGTATAATTATGAAATATATTAAGCTGCCTGACAATTTTAATCCTGATAGTAAGACTCAGCTGCACGATTTGCAGTTAACTCTAAAAACATTGAATTTTCCTGTCCCGCCAAAAATAGTTAAACCAGGTAAGGTTGACAGATCAATAACAAAAGCGTTGAAAAAGATCCAAAAGGAAAACAAATTGGATGCAAAAGGGAATCTAAACAGGGAAACAATAGCTGCCATCAATACTGAATTACATCATAGATTTATTACAGAAAATAAGTATCGCACTGCCAGTCTTCACATTTTACTTGGCAAACTTAATATTAAGGTGGATAAAAAAGAAAAAGAAAACCGCTTAGTCGGTGAATCCACAATTAAGGCTATCAAGGAATTTCAAAAGAAAAACCTCTTAAATGAAACAGGAAAATTATCTGAGGAGGTTCTGAATCAGTTACATGATGCAGTTATTAAAGAAACTTTTAGTTCGAAAACTAAAAAAGGCAGCTTACAGAATACTTTAAAAAAGATTAATAAAATCGCAAAGTTGAATATCGATATAGCAGAAGATGAGCTAAAAGAAAAAATACTGGGTGAGACTTCAATAAAACTGATTAAAGCATTCCAAGAGAAATATAGATTACCTGTAACTGGCGATATAAATAAGGCAACCCTGGATAAAATAAACAGCGTAGCGGCAAGCAAAGGAACCTTTGTTAAAATAATTAAAGTACCGCCGGTAAAAGATCTGACTGCTGTAACTAAAACTT
Organism: Ignavibacteria bacterium; assembly: GCA_050264735.1. Classification (GTDB taxonomy): domain Bacteria; phylum Bacteroidota; class Ignavibacteria; order Ignavibacteriales; family Ignavibacteriaceae; genus DATKLQ01. The sequence goes on from JBLNGL010000151.1 coordinate 2,230, forward strand.
TACACCTTAATACGGTCTCTCCGAAAGTACCCGAACTTCAGAAAGCATTATCATTTTTAGGATACAAAATTTCGCAGAAAGAGTTTAATACTCAAACCTTCGGGAAAACAACCGTTAAAGCACTTCTTGCATTCCAGAAAGAAAAAGGTATTGCAGAGACAGGCCATTTTGACAAAGCTACCCAGCAATTAATCAATCAGATTATTATCAGCGCTAACCCGGCAGCCACTCCTGAACACAGGTACAGGATACGCGGCTCAGTAAGGGATGAACTCTGGCAGCGTAAAAGTGAAATGGTAATAAAAATATTTGAAAAAGGTTTGGATAGCGAAAGTGATATTCCTCTTGCAGCAAAGAAGAATTTTCTCAACGGATTTTTTGATATAGCTTATAATGCCCCTATTAACCCGGTAAACGGACAGATAAAGGACAATTTTCATCTTGTTGTAAAATTATATAATGCAAGTGATCAGCAAAACCCGATAGCTGTTCAGACCCATTTCAATGTTAAGCAAATCCATTGGGTAAACTTTGTTGAAAGCAGAAGCTTGGAAGGCACTATTGAATACAATGGTAAATTTTTGGGCGAATCAGATTTTGAAATAAACAGATCAATAATAACAAAAAGTATCAAGCCAAAAGTAATTTTTCAGCTGCAAGAAACAGCCTCTGATAAACAAATAACTCAGCTAAGCCTTCAAAGCGGGCTTAGTACAGATGATATCATGTGCCAGGTATTGTCAGAACTGGTTGCAAGGTCTGTTAATGTACCGGCAATACTTGACGCTGAAGTATTTTATGCTTTTATCAGGCAGAACCTTCCGGCAGATTTACCGGGGGACCTTTTATTAGGTACAAGTGAATGGGAAACGATAGCACAGTTAACTGAGCTGGCAGCATCAGGCATTGTTTTTCTTGATGCTGCACTACAGGAGCAGGTGATTGACAATGCAATTACTCAAAATTTAGTTTCCCAGAAAATAAAAGTAAATAAGACAGCAATACTCAATGAATTAAAAAATCAGAGAAGTATTTTTGTTCTTAGCCGTCCTATACTTATCGGGAACGGGAACCTTCAGTCTTTGCTTGATCAATCTAAAATTGAAGCTGCGAATTATCAGACTGTTGCAGGAGTATTTGTTAAAACTAAAGGTATAAATGCCTCCTTTTGGGAAGAAATTAACAAGCATGCAGCTGATATTGGTTCGGATGCCATAAATGACTTTGCTTCAACCATAGAGACAGGTAATATTTCTAAAAACCACATTCCGACCCTTACCTTTTTGAAAAATAAAATTGGGCAGGATAGAGTATTTAAAACCGCAAGCGACATAGCAAAACTCGATCACCAGGAAATTGTTCAATTAATTAACGAAAATGGGAAGCAGGTACCGGATAATATTCCCGGAGGGTCACCTGATGAAAAAGTTGCAAACTATGCCGCAGCAATGAAAAACCGGGCTGAATTTTTATATCCCGCAGTGTCATTAATAGCAACAATCAAAAGAAGTAATACGCCGAAGATTACAAAAGTTACTGAAGTACAAAATTTTATTGATGAACAAAAAGAACTGAACTTCAGGCAGCAAAATATCGATAAGTACCTTATTGATAAAAACATTAGTCTCGATCCAAAAGTAAAGGAAGAATTGAAAGTTGTTCAGCGTGTACATAAACTGATAACAAATTCTTCTGCCGGATCAGCACTGGTTGAAGAAGGACTGCATAGTTCTTTGCAGATCTACTTTACAGGCAAAGACAGGCTGATGAGTAAAATGACGGCAAAGGGAGTAGATCCGAAACATATTCACCATGTCTATGAAGCCTCTAAAATGCAATACATGGAAGTGCTTGCCCGCATTACTGACTTTAGCCGGGAAATACACAGAGATACTCCCGCTGCAATAATACCCCATGTCTTTAATAAAACTGAGATAGAGGAAACCCTTGGTGATATTCCTGACCTTGAAACCCTCTTCGGGTCATTGGATTTTTGCGATTGTGAATATTGCAGGTCTCTGTTAAGCCCATCTGCATATTTAACTGATGTGCTTCGTTTTTTAAAAGAACATGACTCTCTTATAGCGGAGGATGGAGAAACCTTAACAGTAAAAGATATTCTATTTGACAGGCGCCCCGATCTCGGGAATATAAAATTGAATTGCGATAATACTAATATCCCCATGCCATACATTGATCTTGTGTGTGAAATACTTGAAAATAATATTGCACCTAGGCAAAAAAACTTCAGTTTTCAAACCACTTTATCGCAAAAAGAATTACGGGCAATCCCCCAGTACATCCGGCCGGAAGCTTATTCTGTTTTAGCTTCTTCTGATTTCCCAATTAGTTCTTCATTTAACCTGTGGCAGGAAGAAACACGAACATATCTAAATCACCTGCGGGTTCCAAGATGGGAACTAATGGAAGTTTTCCAGGATATGTCTGATCCGAACAATAAAATACCAGATGATGTTTCGATCGCAGCCGAGTATTTCGGTATTTCTTCTAAAGAGAAAGATTTAATTATGACTCAGCGCCAGGCTGCTGTTGACCAGGATAAATACTGGGGCTTTGATACTACTCAAACGAGTATTAGTGTCTCTTTATTTATGAAGAAAACAAAGCTAAGCTATAATGAATTGCTTGAGCTGCTGCTTGTAAGATTTGTAAATAATCCTGACGACGTTAATAAGATCCGGATTGAAAGGCCCGCGGATTCTCTTGATCTTGATTTACAGACATTAACCAATTTAAATGTATCTAAATTTGATCTCCTGCATCGATTCATAAGATTGTGGAGAAAAACCGGTTGGAAGATGTGGGAGCTTGATTTACTTGTCCGGAATTCAATAATCGGGAATAATAGTATTGACGGCAGCCTGCTGGTTAATCTAAAACGATTTAAACAGCTCCGGCTAAAACTAAAACTTCCTTTTGAAACGCTGCTTGCATTTTACGGTCAAATTAACAGGGAGATCAGAATTAAAGCAGATAACCCTCAGACGGTCATTCAGCCGCTTTATAACAACTTATTCCAAAACCAGTCTATTACAAATCCAGTTGATTCATTCTTTAAGGCTATTGACAATAATAATAATCCTATTGATCTCGATAATAATATTATCTTAGGTATAAATGCCCCTGCTCCATATAACGGATATACACCCGTTCCAACTATTTTATCAGCGATTGCAATAAGACAAAAAGATTTCGAATTGCTTGCACTAAAAACAGATAATCATTTATCTATAGATTCTTTATCAATTCTTTTGAGATTTTCGTACTATGCGAGGAGTTTAAGGCTCAGTATAGATGAACTTTTGCTGTTCCTGGATATTATTAACAACAATAATCCTTTCAATAATCTTCAGGCTACACTTGATACGATTACAATCCTGGATAACATCAGGGCTTCCGGGTTGTCCCTCTATGAACTGGATTACATTTTGAATTTTAATCCAGATTCTCCTGTTGGCTTAAGAGATGAATCAATACTTCAGTTACTTCAAACTCTAAGAGTTACTCTTGAAAATAACCGTACCAGGATTATCCGGTTAAAATTAAGTGACGCAAACCGTGATAGTATACTTGCTTTTAATGCTGATGCTCTGCCTGCAATGACAGATGTTCAACTGGCTGCTGCTTTAACCCCATTGAAAGCAATTCTAAACTCAGCTATTGATAATTTTACCGCAGCTTCATTCTCAGTAGATGAAACTACTTTTATAATTCAATTTAATACCGCATCATCTACTTCTGCAGCAAAAGCCAAGTTAGCTGATAACATAAAAAAACTTCAAAAAAATCTGTCCGATTTATTTCGTCAGAATAAAGACCAGATAAAATCCCAGGCAGCATCTTCCTTCGGGTTAACGGATGAGCAGGCAGCAATTATATTGAGCAATATTAAGGTTGCACCCGGGCCTGTGCCTCTTGTTGAAAGACTGGAAGATCCGGCGTTAATTGCCAAAAATCCCGATGGAAGCTATAAAGAAATTAATAGAACGAATTTCCCTGGCCACTTTAATGCATTCTTATTACTGCATAAGGTATCATTAGCAGTTTCAAAGATGAAAATTCCTGTTGAAAATCTTGAATTTTTCATTTTGAATTTTGCCGTTTTGGACACCTTAGATTTCTCTGCCCTGCCTGTTAGTTCAACGCCGGGACCAAATGCATTTATAAAATGGCAGAACCTTTTACTCTTCCACCAATTCGCTTCCAAATTTCCTGAACCCGAAGAAGCATCAATCAGGAGCATTCTTAATTTAGCAGTAAATGCTGCTGCTTCAAGATCATCTATAATTGATGAAATTTCAAAACTTACCCAATGGAACAACACTGATATTTCTGCTATTGATGCAGGCTTTAGAATTCAGCATTCACCGGGGAATTTGGGTTATACAAAACCTGACGTGTACCAAAGAATGCTGTATTGTTTCTACCAGATGAAACTAACCGGAGTTGATGCGTTAACTATGTTTAGCTGGGCAATAATAACATCTGTTATCAGCCATGATGTGGATACAGCTTTACAGACCCGTCATGCGGTTAAATCAAAATATGAACAGGATGAATGGCTGCAAAAAGTTACACCGCTTCATGATGCTATCCGTGAGATGAAGCGAACTGCCCTTGTTGAGCATCATCTCGAAAATTCTCAGCGGAATGAACCGCCTGAAGTTGAAGTAAACGGGAAATTAATCCCCAATCCTCTTTTTTGGGAAGATTCAAATTCCTTATTCAAATATTTTCTTATTGATGTAGAGATGAGTTCCTGTCAGCTTACCTCAAGAATAAAACAAGCATTGAGTTCAGTACAGTTATTTGTACAGCGCTGTTTCCTGAACTTAGAGAACCGGTTTGTACAGGTTGTGCAGGAAGAAAAAGAAGATACTTCTTCGCCCAACGCATGGTCACAGTGGAGGTGGATGAAGAATTACAGGATCTGGGAAGCCAACCGTAAAATATTCTTTTATCCTGAAAACTGGCTTGAACCCGAATTGCGTGATGACAAATCTCCGTTCTTTAAAGAACTGGAAAATGAATTATTGCAAAATGAAGTTACTAAAGACAACGTAGAAGCAGCATTTCACAAATTCCTGGGTAAGATTGATGAAGTATCACATCTTGAAGTTTGCGGACTATATCATCAGTTGGAAGATTTAAATCCGGATGAAGCTGGTTATGAGACAAACATAATTCATGTAATTGGCAGAACACAGGCAATTCCAAATGTATATTACTATCGTACTTACAATATGAACTATAACTCTTGGAGTTCATGGGAAAAAGTGGATGTGGACATTACGGGTAATCATGTTCTGCCTGTTATCTATAACCGGAAACTTCATTTATTCTGGCTGCAGTTTTTGGAAAAGCCTGCAAAGTCAAAGAAGGTACCGCCTGCTCAGCCTACTTCGGCTCCAACAACTTCACCCGAGCCGATGAAGGTACTTGAAATTCAGCTGGGGTGGACAATTAAAAACAAAGAAGGCTGGTCACCAAAAAAAATATCGAAGCAAAAACTTATTCATCCATGGGAAAGGCCAGACTATTCTTATAACTTAAAGCCTTTTTATCTTGCCAGAACCAATGAACTGCACCTGGATCTCTATTTATCTACATCTGCAGAATTTAATAATGGTTTATTTTATGATCCTTATGCCCTCCCGGCAAATAACCCGGTAAGGCTAACTAAAAATCGTTTCTTCCAGACTTATCTTCCCTGGCACTCTTCTTCCTTTATATTTAACGGAGAGATAAAAGATATTAAACTTAAGGCTCTAAGAGGATCATACTATTTCCCTGGAGATAACTTTCCTATACAAACAGATTCATTTCAGTTTGTACATAAGAATTTTGACAATGGCACAATAACAAAAGTACTTGAACCTGTTGAAACAGGGCCGCGTCTAAAGTTACCTACCGGGATGCATTTTAGTCACAATCACCTGACTAACAACCTTGTTCATTCACCTAATGGCAGCCAGCTTAATGTATTAGAAGCTATTACTACAACAACTCTGTTATCAAAGGCGCTTTCGCCATTTTCATTAGTGGTAACACAACAGGACATGCAATTAAATACCCTGGTGAATGATCATCCCATGTTTTACCAGGACAACCAGCGCGCATTTTTTATAAAGCCAGAATGGGAGGCAAGGCTTAACAATTATGGATTAGTGATTGGACAAAACAGAAGGTATCGCTTCCAGTCGTTTTATCATCCTTATACAATGTTATTTTTAAGAGAGTTTAACCGCAGCGGATTCCCCGGATTATTTAAAAGAAAAATACAGACAAATCCAGCATCCTTTGCCCCGGCTAATAATTTCAATTTTAATTCATATTCTCCTACTTCTTCAACAATAGTTGATGCACCGGCACAAACCGATATTGTGGACTTTTCATTTGAGGGAGCAAATTCAATTTATAACTGGGAATTGTTTTTCCATGCTCCGCTGATGGTTGCCTGCCGGTTAATGCAAAACCAGAAATTTGAAGAAGCAATGTACTGGTTCCATTACATCTTTAATCCAACTGATATTGAAAACTTCCCCGTACCTCAGAGATACTGGATTACCAAACCGTTCTTTGAATATAATTCAGATGATTACCGTAAACAACGTATCGAGTCTATATTGACTAACCTTGATATTAAAAATAATGCTGACCAGTTAAAAGCGTGGCGTAACTATCCATTTAAACCTCATGTTATTGCCCGGTACCGACTTGTTGCTTATCAGAAGAACGTTGTGATGAAGTATCTTGATAATTTAATTGCATGGGGAGATATGCTTTTTAAGAGAGATACAATTGAATCAATAAATGAAGCATCATTGTTGTATATGCTGGCTTATGAAATACTAGGCAGCCGCCCGCAGAAAGTACCCGATGTAAGACATGAGGAGCTGACTTTTAATGAGCTGGAAGCTAAGCTGGATGAATTTGGTAATGCACGAACAGATGTTATAGTTGAAGATACCCTTTTACCAATAACGGTTATTCCAACAATACAGGAAGGAGAACCAATACCTAAACTTGAAACATTTTACTTTGCTATACCGGCAAATGATTATCTAACAAAATATTGGGATACTGTTGAAGATCGTTTGTTTAAGATAAGGCATTGCATGAATATTGAAGGTTTAGTGAGACAACTCCCTCTCTTTGAGCCGCCTATTGATCCGGCATTGCTTGTTAAAGCGGCTGCAGAAGGTATAGATTTGGGCAGTGTCCTTTTCGATTTAACGGCACCTACCCCTCATTACCGTTTTAGAATAGTGCTTCAAAAAGCAATTGATTTCTGTAATGAAGTAAAAATGCTTGGTGAGAAACTCCTTAGTGCCCTTGAAAAGAAAGATGCAGAAATATTATCTCTGCTTCGGTCGCAGCATGAAATACAACTGCTTGAAGCTGTAAAAGAAATACGTAAAAAACAGATTGATGAAGCAGAGGAATCTATTGAAACTTTGACAAAAACACTTGAAATGGCCGAAGAAAAGAAAAGTTACTATGAAGGAAAACCCGACTTAGTAAATGTTGCTGAGGGGCTGGCGTTAAGTTTTTCTATATCTTCTTTGCTTCTTGATTCATCAGTTGCAGCAGGTTATATCATTTCAGGTGGCTTGCGGCTTATTCCTGATTTTCTTGCAGGTGCTGCCGGATTCGGAGGGTCTCCGACTGTAAATGCAACTATTGGCGGACAACAAATTGGTAATAGTGCCGAAATGGCAGTTAAAACAATTGAGTCTATAATCTCCTCTTTAGATAAAGCAGCTACATTATCAGCAACTATCGGATCATACCAGCATAGAAAAGATGAATGGAATTTCCAGGGCAGGTTAGCCGCAATTGAAAAAGAGCAGATTCAATTCCAGATAAGTGCAGCGGAAATAAGAAAAGCTATAGCAGAAAAAGAACTAGAGAACCAGGAAATGCAGATTGATAACTCAAAGAGCGTAGACGATTACTTGCACAATAAATTTACCAACGATCAATTGTATAGCTGGATGATTACACAATTATCAGCAGTATACTTCCAGGCTTATCAGCTTGCCTTCGATATGGCTAAAAAGGCTGAGAAGTGCTTCCGGTTTGAGCTGGGTATAACAGATTCAAATATTATTCAGTTTGGATACTGGGACAGTTTGAAAAAAGGATTATTATCCGGTGATAAATTAATGTATGATCTGAAAAGGCTCGATGCCGAATATATAAATCAAAACAGAAGAGAGTTTGAAATAGTTAAGCACATTTCCCTGGCGCAGGTAGCTCCTCTAAGTTTAATTACATTAAAGGAGACAGGGCAATGCACTGTTTCTCTGCCCGAGTTTTTATTTGATATGGATTATCCCGGTCATTTCATGAGGCGAATTAAGAATTTATCCATTAGTATTCCATGCATAGTTGGTCCTTATACGGGTGTAAATTGCACACTTTCTCTTGTCAGAAATGAAACAAGAGTGGATCCGTCACTACCCGGTGGATTATATCCAAAACAGGAAGACGACCCGCGCTTCAAGACCATGTTCGGTACTATCTCTACTATTGCTACAAGTCATGGACAGAATGACAGCGGAATATTTGAATTAAGCTTTAATGATGACCGCTACCTTCCCTTTGAAGGAGCCGGTGTTATTAGTGACTGGCAGCTAAGCATGCCAATTGAAAATAACTATTTTGATTTTACATCCATTTCGGATGTAATACTACACATAGCTTATACTTCGCGCAATGGCGGCGGGCTACTTTCTTCCGCAGCTAATGCTTCTTTACAAAGTATTCTTCCTTCACAAACTGCAAGATTGTTTAGCCTGAGGTATGAGTTCGGCACCGAATGGTATAAATTCCTTAATCCCGAAGGCGGTAATGACCAGGAATTTGTTGTAAGCTTAAAGCCTGAACATTTTCCATTTTTTATCAGGGGAAAACTGGGGACGCTGAAAATAAAAAGGATGGAAATGTTTGTTGAGACATTTGACGAAGACATTGATGGTTTTACAGCTAATTCCAAAATTACTTCCGGAGCAGTGCAGCCCGATTTTCCTGTTGACTCAGATGCCGGCTTAAATAACATATTTCATTCAGCCAGGGAATTTACACCAGGATCGTTCCCAAATGCTCTGGGTGAAGTAAAGTTAAAGATGAAAGTAAATACTGCAGCCGATTTTAAATCACTTACTCAGGACCAGGTAAATAACATATTCATTCTTTTCCAGCTAAGCACCTGAAATATTTGATCACCCGGTTTAGTTTTAAGCAACTAAAATAATCATATGACAAAGACACTCGAGAAAATAATCGCTTATGCAGCTATGGTTGCAGAGCCGGAAATGATCATTCTTTTCGGTTCTATGGCAGATAATAAGGCAAATATTTTCAGCGATGTTGATTTATTAATCATTACTTCCAACAAAACAGAGAAAAGATATGTAACTTCAATGATTGAAAGTTTTTCAAAAGAGCTATCACTCAAAACAGATGTCTTAATTTATTCGAAAGCAGAAATTGAAAAAGAAGTTTTGGTGCCCAACTCATTTTTAACAGGGATAGTTAAAGCTGGTAAGGTAGTCTGGAGCGATGGAATGTCAGACTCTAATTATGTGATTCCCAGCATTAATACTGTTATAAAATAATTTTATTTTTTTTTGTCGAAGTAACTTAAGAATGTAGTATGGAATTGAAATAGAGGAGACTCAGATTAAGCAACATTGAAAAAAGAGCATCGACTTTAAATAGAATAAGCCACCGGAGTGAACTGCGGAGGCTTTTTCTTTTTTAAATCTTTCTGCAGATACTGCCCCGAAAAACTAATCTGCTAATCTTTATCTTATCAATAATATTTATCATTTTTATAAAACTGAAAGACTGAAATTTCCCTAATTGTATTCATAAAAATGGTATATAATTTGTAACTAATATTTCAAACTATAAGTTTCTCTTTTGATAAAATTGCTTTCAATTGCAAAATATTTACTGCCGCTTTTTGTTTTAATTGGTTTAAATGATCTATCATGCAAAAATCCCGATGAAGCCCACACTAACGGTGAACCCGGTTACA
>JBLNGL010000152.1:0-4520 GCA_050264735.1 Ignavibacteria bacterium
GAGCAAAAATGGATTCACCTGTATCTGTTCAAGGAATTAAAAGTCGACTCAGTTTTATGGAATGGAAGCAAAAGAGCTGAATTCTTTAAAGGCGAAGAATTATCATCTCTTTGGATTATGCTGGATGATTCATCGGGAAGAAATAAAAATTATAATTTGGACATATATTATCACGGAGGGCTTTTAGACAATAACGAGCTGGGATGGGTCAGCATTAAATCGCCGGATTATTGGTTCCCCCGATGTTCCGGCCGTGAAAAATCAAAATTCGATCTTACATTTCATTCTCCTTCCAGGTATAAACTCTGCAGCGTTGGAAAATTGATTTCCAGCCTGGAGGAAGATGATATGATAACAAGCCGTTGGCAGAGTGAATTACCGATCCGGAATGCTTCTTTTAATATAGGAGCGTTTGAAGAATATACTGTAGACCTGAAGAATCATCTGAAAGTCTCCGCTTATATCTCCAAATACGGGCGCAGCCAGATGGCATCTTTTCTCATGGAAAATGAAGTTTTATCTCACGATAATATGGAAGAACAAATAGCTGCAGACGTTGTAAATAGTTCCAGCTTGTTTGATAATATTTTCGGAAAAATTCCGCTGGAACAGATCTATATTACGGAAATTCCGTATTCGCACGGCGAAGCGTTCCCAGGTTTAATACACCTCTCCTGGACAGCATTTCAGGGAATAGAGAGAGAGGGAGACTTGGAATTATTTGTAGCACATGAAGTAGCACACCAGTGGTGGGGAATACAAGTCGATTTTCAAACGTATCATGACCAGTGGCTTAGTGAAGCCTTTGCTGAATATTCAGCGTTATGGTACATGCAGCTGGCATTGAAGGATAATAAAAGGTTCTTTGATGAACTGGATTCCTGGAAGGAAGCAATTATAAATAACCGGAAATATTTGTTCGGTTCAGGTCAGGAAGCCGGGCCAATATGGCTGGGACACAGAACCCAGGGAAGTGAGACAATGGGTGATTATCAGTTAATTATATACAATAAAGGCGCATGGGTCCTGCATATGCTCCGGAATATGATGATAAATCTTCAGACAATGAATGAAGATAAATTTACAAATATGATGAAAGATTTTTTTAATTCTTATTCGGGTAAAAAAGCCTGCACCCAGGATTTTCAAAAAACAGTGGAAAAGCATTTCGGACAGAATATGAACTGGTTTTTTAATCAGTGGATTTATCAGACTGCCATTCCCGATTATAAATTTTCCTTTAAATCATCTCAGCTTCCTGATGGAAATTATAAAGTCAGGTGCAGAGTTGTCCAGGAGAACGTGCCCCCGGAGTTTAAGATGCCGATGGATGTATTAATAAAATTCGAAAATGATCGGTTTGCTCGTGTAAGAGTTGAAGTCAATGGCCAGAATCCTGAATTCGATCTACCTAAATTGCCTCTTGAACCGAAAGAAATAATTTTTAACGACCTCAATTCCGTTCTCTGTAACTTGGAATATGAGGATTGGTAATATTTTAAAATAAAACGTTTGTATAAAATAGGTTCTTATAGCGTAGGTTCATCAATTATTTGAATCATATTTAAACCCTCGAAGCCATTTAAAAATATAGACATTAATTCGTTAATTGATTCCACTCACTCTATTGACTTTCTCCATTTTTATTTTCTGAATTTATTCTACTTTGCTTTTGATTTTAATAAATAAATACTTGAAGTAAATATGCGTAATGTAAAACGGTTCTCATGGTCAGGATTATTCCTGATCTTTTTTCCTTTCTCAGTTTCAGCACAGGATACCGAAGAGTCACAAAAGATTCAGGAATATAATCTTATAAGCCAAAGGCTTAGCATTGTCCAGCAGCAGGCCCTGGCTGATGATGAGATTGTAAAAAAATCGGATGCATTTGCTAAAAAGCTGGAATCAGAAATGATTAAAAAGAATCCTGAGGTGAAAGAAAAGCTGGAACATAGGAATTCCATTATCAGCGATTATGATAATGCCAGCAAAATGAATGATGAAAAAAAGATGCTGGATCTTGAGGAGGAGTTTAAAACTTTATCCGGAGAAATTCTTATTCATCAAATGGAAGCCATGCAGAATTCAGAGCTCAGGGATGAAGGTGATAAGCTTGAAGCAGCAGTTCTCGGCAAAATGCAGGAAATAGATCCTGAGGTGCCGCAGCTGATTGCAAGGCTCGAAAGCCTTGAAAAACAGCTGAAGGAAACGGAAAAGGAATTTATAAATTAATTCCTCACTTTTAATTATTTTTAGGGCAATGGATTTAATTTTTCTGCCTGAATGAAGAACTTTCAAGAGGGAGAGCTGCGCTTAAATTTTGCTATAACAGTTTAAATTTTGCTTACTTTCCATGCTGTCTTTTTGGTATAAATAATATTAATTTATATCAACAAGATTAAACTTTATGACTATTTTTATTTCTATTAATTCCCTCCCCAATTTCATTTTTCCCAAGCTTTCTTTATGCTTTTATTAAATACATCTTTTTCAAAAATATAAGCTGCCGGAGATTTTTAAAATGATTATTAAAAAAATGCTTTTTCTTATCTTTTTTATATTTTTTATTAACAATGAACTGCAGTTAGTAAACGCTCAGGTTAAAATGATTAAGAACGGTGCCGAATTGAATAATGATGAGCTCAAATTACGAATTCAATTTTATTCTGATGAAATCATAAGAATTACAAAAAGTACTCATGAAGGAAGCTTAGATAAATTAAGTTTGTCTGTTATTGCCGATTCAATTCCGGAGCTTAATATAAAAACAGAGGATAAAGCTGATAAGCTTTTGCTGAAATCCGCAAAAGTTATTGCCGAAATCTCGAAAGCAGATTGCAATGTGGAATTTTTTAATCTTAATGATGATCCAGTCTTAAAAGAAACCGGCAAACCTCTATTTAAAGCAGTCTCATATTTTTCCGATTCAGGCTTTACCATTCAGCAGGATTTTGGAATCTCAAATGACGAAGCTCTTTATGGATTAGGCGAGCAGACCGATGGTTATTTCAATTACCGCGGGAAAAAAATAATTCTTGCACAGGCAAATGTCGGTGCATCTAGTTCCTTCCTGATCTCTACAAATAATTATGGCATCCTCTGGGACAATTATTCCAAAACAATATTCCAAGAAAATCAAAATACTGCTTCTTTCTGGTCTGATATCGGAAATAATATTGATTACTATCTTATTTCCGGTGAAAATATGGATTCGGTGATCTCAGGCTACAGAAAACTTACAGGTAAAGCTCCGATGTACGGAAAATGGGCATACGGTTACTGGCAGAGCAAAGAACATTATGACACCCAAGCCGAACTGATGAGTGTAGCGAAAAAATACCGGGAGCTGAAAATACCTATCGATAATATGATTCAGGATTGGGATTACTGGAACGGAGCGCAAAACTGGAGCGGAATGTTTTTCGATAAAACTCTTTTTCCCGATCCGAAAGGAATGTGCGACAACCTTCACCAAATGAATTTTCATATAATTATTTCTATATGGCCGGCACTAGGCCCTGCAACTCCGATTTATGCCGATATGAAAAAACAAGGATTCCTTTACAAGCCGGTGGGCTGGGCAGGATTCAAGTATTATGATGCTTTTAATCCCGAAGCAAATAAACTTTACTGGAAATATTTGAAAGGCGGCATTTACTCAAAAGGACTCGACGGCTGGTGGATCGATTCTACCGAACCCGATGTCGTAAATGCAATGACCAAAGAATCAAACGAGTATGAATTAAAAAAAATGGGAACAAATTATCTTGGTTCCTGGGCGAGGTACCTCAATGCTTTTTCGCTTGCAATGACCGATGATCTTTATAAATACTGGAGAGAAGAGACATCGGACAGAAGAGCTTATATATTAACCCGTTCAACTTTTTCGGGACAGCAGCGGAATGCAGCTACAACCTGGTCCGGCGATATCGGCGCAAGCTGGGAAGTTTACCGCAAACAGATTGCCGCAGGACTAAATCACTGCATGTCGGGAATTCCATACTGGACTTTTGATATAGGCGCGTTTGTGCTAGGAGCATATGAAGGAGTTTTTATGAAGGGCGGAAAAGATCCGGCTTACCAGGAATTATATGCTCGAATGTTTCAGCTAGGCGTATTCTCTCCCATCTTTCGATCCCATGGCTCTGAAACACCTCGTGAAATTTGGGAAATGGGGGAATTTACGGAACCGATAATTAAAATTGATAATCTCCGCTACCGGCTTATGCCTTATATTTATTCTCTTGCCTGGATGGTATCAGATAAAAATTATACAATAATGCGCGGACTCCCGATGGATTTTCCTCCGGATAAAGAAACTTTTAATATCGATGATCAATTTATGTTCGGTCCTTCAATTATGGTTTGTCCAGTAACTGATTATATGTATCATACTCCGCCTCAGACAAGTGTTCAAATTACTTCTGAATATTTCCTGACTAAAGATGACAAGCCTGGTTTGAATGCAAAATACTATAAGGATGCCGGCAGAAAAAATTTAAGAAGGAAAACAATAGATC
>JBLNGL010000153.1:0-3948 GCA_050264735.1 Ignavibacteria bacterium
AAATTATAAATGTAAATTTATTAAGAAATCTTGAGAAATTAGTAATATTCAAGACACAAATGATATAAAAAAACTATTATTAATTATTTCGAATAAATGAATCTTATTGATTTTAAAGTACAGCCGCCGGTCAGATTCAACTGCTGGAAGCATCATGCCGGGTATATCAGGCAGCGCATAAAGGCTGCAAATAGTATTGATGATTTTAATTCTATATTAAAGGAAATGCTTTCAATAGGGAATTCGCAGATGGATTTGTATACCGGAAATCTCTCTCCGGCAGAAATTGATAATTTTGTTCGGACCCTGATTGGCGAAAAGAATATTAATTCTTATCAATCATACTTTAAATGGATACATAATGAAAGGAAAGATTATAGAATTATTTGTTTAAAAGATAATTCTAAATGGACGCTGAGGGTCGGCAATGAAGATGAAAGGTATGTGCATATTCACCCGGGGAGATATTCAGTAAATTCAATTAGAGTAAAAGCAACTGCATTAAAAACCGCCGCGGCTGCTTTGCTATGGAAGAAGCTTAATAATCTGACTGAACTTGATTTATCGGTTATAAATTATGTCAGAAAAAATTTTATTTCGGCTCCGCCGGTTAAAGCAATCCCTCAAAAAGAGAATAAAGGATTGATGAAGATGGTATTTTTACTCGACCAATGATCAGGTATCCAGTATCTTGTATCCGCTATCTTCCTTAGAAATAAACTTTTATTGTCTTTACTGAATTTTTTCCTGTTTTGACCTTTACGATATTTCCGCTGAAATTGATCTTTTCACCATCTTCTTCCATAAAGTCCGATTCAAAAACTTTTTTTGGTCTTTTCGGCAAAGTAAGGCTTGCTTCCGTATCTACACCTTTCGATTCATACCATTGAATTATGAATGCATCTGAGTCCTGGGCTTTTTTTATGGAAGTTAAAATCAGGTTGTCGCTGTCTAACGCAACTAGAGATTTTTCTGAAGGAAGTTCACCTCCATGATTTCCTGTTACAAAGGGAATTAAAGGAGTATTAAATTCATATCCTTTCCGAACTGTGTTTGCTGTTTTCCAGTCGCCTGAATGCGGGTATAATGCATATTCAATTTCATGTTTGCCCATATCGGCATTCGGATCCGGCCATTTGGGAGAACGGAGGAGCGAAAGTCTCATAACATTATCTTTTATATCATATCCGTACTTGGAGTTATTCAGCAGGCTGATACCGTAATTGTTGTCGGAAAGATCTGCCCACCTGATAGCGGGTACTTCATACCTTGCTTTCTGCCAGCTTGTTTCTCTTTTTGTTGTCCGTTTTATTGTCCCGTATGGGATTTCGTAAGTTGCCGAAGTATCTTTTACCGAAAGATTAAAGGCCGCTTTAAGCATGGTTTTTTCTTCATGCCAATCAGCAGATGTTTTAAAATCAATCCTGTCTATCCCGCTGTAAAGAATAATATCCTGATAAATAAATGATGAAGGAAAATTAGGAGTAGGATGATCTTTTTTGACACCCGGCTTAAGGTAACTGAAATATGCACGTACCATTGCACGGACAGGACCTGATTCTACAACTTCCAATTTATCGAAATGGAGAGGGTATTTAACTCCTGTCAGACCAAGATTCCATGCTTCCCATGCAGTGGGTTTATCTTCAAGAAGCTGAAGTTCATTTCCGCCGGAAGCTAATACTTCTTTATTATTTCTTTTGTCGAGAAGGCTAGTTATGTATCCTGTTGAGGGATTGATAGTTACTGTAAAAGATTCATTTTCCAGGCTGGTTTCCGTTGCTCTCAAGCTTGTTTTAATATAGGGACCCTTAACTTTTTTCAGAGCGAATGTTTTATATCCCAAACCAGGTACTTGATCCGCCAGGAAAATGATTTTTCGTCTGTATCTGCCGTCAGTAAGTACCTGCGAAGGAATTTGTTTTCCTTTAATATTATATACACTATATTCATTCAGATCGCTTTCAGCGATTTCAACAGTTACAATATCTGTTCTTCCCCATGCAAGGGAATTAAAAACAATCAAAGCCTGGTTTCCGATTTTTGCAGCAGTAGTATTTATTTTTTTGGATAAATCACTCAGCGAATTCGTAAGCACGTAATTTCCCGATTCAATTACATCCTGATAATTCTCCATTGCATCATCATAAACTTCTCCGATGCTCGAGCCGGGAAGAATATCATGGAACTGATTGAACATTGTATATTTCCAAGCGGTGTCAAGATCAGCCGAATAATATTTTCCTCCGAACAATTTTGCCATAGAAGAAACCTTCTCTGCATTAGTTAAAAGCACTTCGCTCAGCCGGTTATACTTTTTCATTTTTGCCTGAGTAGTGAAGGTGCCCTGGTGATACTCAAGATACAGTTCGTCCTTCCAGACAGGCAATGCGGAAAGATCTTTTTCATTGAGCCAGTTGAGATACTGCTCGGCTGTTCCATATTCTACATTGGGGAAAAATTCCAGAGATTTCAGATGTTCAATTCTTTCCAGCATATCTTTAGTCGGACCGCCGCCATGATCGCCTACTCCGAAAAGCACCATCATTTTCTTGAAACTTGTATTTCCTTCAAACTGTCTAAGCCAGTCAACCAGCTGGTAAGCCTGGGTAATTGTATTCACATAATCGAAAGGGAAATAGGAAAGAATACGAGAGCCGTCGGGAGATTCCCACCAGAAAAGCCGGTAAGGGAAAACGTTCGTTTCATTCCAGCCGATCTTCTGTGTTATGAAAGAATTTATCCCGGCATTTTTATAGAACATCGGCATATTCCAATTATAGCCGAAAGAATCAGGGTTCCAGCCTATTTTAACATTCTTTCCGAATTTTACTTTAAAATAATTTTTAGCATACAGGAGATGACGGTCCCAGGAAACACCGTCTATTAAATTGCAGTCAGGTTCAATCCACATTCCGCCGGCAAGTTCCCATCTATTATTATAAACATTGTCAACTATCTTTTGAAAAACATCGGGATAAATTTTTTCCATCCAGTCATAATATTGTGCAGCGCTTTGTGTATAGGTAAAACCAGGATAGCTCTGCATTACATTAAACACTGAACTAAAAGTATTTTTGCAAACTTCGATAGTTTCTTTTTTTCTCCAGAGCCAGGCCGCATCTATATGAGCATTGGCATCAAAATATAAAGTAAACCGCTTAATGAATTCTTTAATAGGTTCCAGTTTAGGTTTAATCTCCTGAAGATTTCCCAAAAAATTTTCGATTTCGCCGTATTCCAGAACGCCGGCATCTACTTCTTCGGCTGTCTCCTGGAGAACCTCATTCAATTTTGCCCTTTCATCTTTAGAAATATCGGATTTATCGATACCAGGATCATATTTAACACGCGCGTTGGTTTGGTAAGTTTCAAGGCTCAGAATGCGCTGGGCGGTTTTCATTCCTAAAGAGAAATCGCGGACTTTAGTTTGAATTTCTTTTGCGGATTCAATATTTAATTCTGCTCTAAGCAGCCGTAATAAACCGCCTGTATTAATAATTTTAACAGCGATTAAAAATTTATCGCCGGATTCAACCTTTTCGGTGAGTTTAAACTCGCCATCCCAGGGGAAATATCCTTTCTCTTCTCCGTTTATCCACATGTAGCCGTAATCATCAACCGAAAGAAGGAGTTCTGCTTTACCTTTTACTTCTTGCCCTAGAATTTCATCCGGAATTTCAATTTCCTTTCTAATCCAGCAGGAGTCATAATTTATACTTTCATTTATCATTAATTCTTCCCACTCCGAATCGTCGAACTCGGCATCATAAGGATTTCCCTCGATCTTTGTTTCTTTAAGATTGGGACTAATCTTCCACTCATTAAACGAGTATATGCTTAAAGTATCGAGGAGGCGGGTTAAATTATCAACATTGGATTGAGCTTTCATATCCTGGAATAAAAAAAATGATAGAGGAAAAATTACCGCGAGGTAAATTTGAAATT
>JBLNGL010000154.1:0-4342 GCA_050264735.1 Ignavibacteria bacterium
CACAGGGATCGGAATCCCTAAGAACCAGGCGGAAAAAATTTTTAAACCATTCTCACAGGTTGGAGATTCTTACAATAAGGAACACGTCGGTACAGGGCTTGGCCTGGCAATATGCAGAGAATTTATTTCAATGATGGATGGAGAAATATCACTTGAGAATGAAAAGAAAAAAAGAAGCAAATTTACATTTTCTTTAAAACTTAAATTTCAAAAAAAACCGGAACATGCGGAAGAAAACATGAAAAGAATCTATGAATTACCAAAGCAGAATGCAAATGACGGTATGTCTGACTTTCTGAAAGAACAAAGATCCAATTTCAAGATCCTGCTTGCAGAAGATAATTTAATAAACCAAAAGGTCGCAATAAAAATATTAAATACAGCAGGTTATATAGTAGAAGCGGTTGGAAACGGCAAGGAAGCAGTTGAATCCGTGAAAAACGGAATGTACGATATTGTGCTTATGGATATCCAGATGCCGGAAATGGATGGATTTACGGCTACTAAAGAAATACGGGAATTTCCGGATGAAAAAAATAAAATTCCGATCATAGCAATTACCGCTCATGCACTTAGAGGCGATAAAGAAAAATGTCTTGAGAGCGGGATGAATGATTACATTTCAAAGCCTATCATTGCACAGCATCTAATTAGGATTTTAGACAAATGGGCAAATCTCAATACCGCTCAGTCGCTTAAAAAACCGGAAACAAACATTCCGGGCAGCGATATTTTTGATTTTGATCATTTCGAAAAAATCAGCATCGGAGATAAAGAATTTCAAAGAGATCTTTTGGAAAGTTATTTCTCGGATGTTGAAATGAGGATTCAGAAGCTGGATAATCATATAACAGTAAAAGACGTCCAGCACGCAATAAATGAAGCGCATACCATTAAAGGAGCAAGTCTTTCAATAGGAGCCTTAAAAGTAGGAGAGCAGGCTTTAGCGGTTGAGATCTCCGGGAAAAATAATGATTTGGCAAGAGCCTCGGATAAATTTATTGATTTGAAAAAAGCTTTTGATGCTACAAGGGAAGCCTTAAAGAAAAAATCTGAAATATGGATTTGAAGGAGATATGCCAGATTTGGCAAATCTGGCGTATCTTAAATTTACTCCATCATTAAAACTTCTTCAACTCTTTCCAAAGCCCAATCAATTTCTTCTTTTTTAATTACAAGAGGAGGTGCAAACCTGATTACATTTTCATGTGTTTCTTTGCAGAGAATTCCTTTCTTCATTAAGGCCTCACAAAAACGGCGCGCGCCTTTTGCCTCCGGCTTTAATTCCACTCCGATAAATAATCCTTTGCCTCTTATTTCTTTTACATGCTTTGATTTGATTTCTTTCAGTTTTTTCTGAAAGTAATCACCCATCTGTAAAGAATTTTCAGCAAGCTTTTCTTCAATTATCACTTTAAGGCTTTCGCGAGCAATAGCTGCCCCGAGGGGGTTGCCTCCGAAAGTCGATCCGTGATCCCCAGGTTTAAAAACCCCTAGTATTTCTTTGCTTGATAAAACTGCTGAAACAGGATAACATCCTCCCGACAATGCCTTCCCGATTATCACCATATCCGGAATGATCCCTTCATGTTCGTATGCGAACAGCCTGCCGGTTCTGCCGAGTCCTGTTTGAATTTCATCTGTAATAAAGAGTACATTATTTTTTTTGCACAGTTCGAATGTACTTTTTAAATATCCTTCAGGCGGTACTATCACTCCGCCTTCTCCCTGAACAGGTTCTACAATAAATGCTGCTGTATTTTTTGTAATCGATTTCTCTAGGTTTTTTAAATCACCGAAAGGAACAATTTTAAAACCCGGAGTGTATGGGCTGAAGCCTTTCCTGTACTGTTCCTCGGTTGAAAAACTTACAATTGTAATTGTTCTTCCCGCAAAATTATTGCTACATACAATTATCTCTGCATTGTTTTCTTTAATTCCTTTGATTTCATATCCCCATTTCCTGGCAGCTTTTAATGCGGTTTCTACAGCTTCCGCGCCGGAATTCATCGGAAGAACCATCTGGAAACCTGTTAATTCGCATAGTTCTTTGCACAGAAGAGGGAGCTGATCGTTTCTGAATGCTCTTGAGGTGAGTGTTACTTTATCAGCTTGATCTTTTAAAATTTTTATTATTCTTGGATGACAGTGACCTTGATTTACTGCTGAATAGGCTGCAAGACAATCAAGATATTTTTTCCCTTCAACATCATAAACCCATACCCCCTCCGCTTTCCGAATCACAACATCCAACGGATGGTAATTGTGCGCACCGTATTTCTCTTCGAGGGCTATATAATCTTTTGTGAGCATAAATTTCCTTTTTGGAATATTGAATTAAAACTGTAACTTCAATTTATTAAATTTAAGTAAGATTTAGAAAATTACCCTCTTACCATGCTTCATTTGAGGTTATTATGACTATTGAAACTTACTCGATCAGCGTTAAAACCAGAGGAAATACCGATATCATTGATATAACGGATCAAATCCAGGAAAAAATTAATTCATCAGGTTTTATTGAAGGAAACGTGCTGGTTTTTGCCGGAGGATCTACCGCCGGAATAACAACTATAGAATATGAACCGGGTTTATTAAAAGATTACCCGGAATTCTTTGAGAAAATTGTTCCTTCAAATAGAAGTTATCAGCATGACAATACCTGGCATGACGGGAACGGCTATGCTCATATTAGGGCGGCTTTGCAGGGAGCTTCACTTACTGTTCCTTTCTCAAAAGGAAAGATGCTGCTGGGTACTTGGCAGCAGATTATTTTAGTTGATTTCGATAACCGGTCCAGGCATAGAAATATTGTTATTCAAATTACAGGGAAAAAATTGGATGCAAAGTAAACTATTTATTATTCTTTTAATATTTTAATTAATTTATTTGAGATCGTTTCCTTGATGTGCAAAGCAATTCATTTGATTCATGCTTTATGTCTGTATCAACCCCTGGACTTTATTTACCTACTCTCGAGCAAGATAGGTTATATCTAAAAATGTGTTTAAAAATACTCAATTTAGGTAGTATCATTCCTTAAACTTATTTTTTATTATAATATTCTAAATTAGAATAAAAATTGAAAATGGATTCTTATGAAGAGAATTTTACTGTCGTTTTTGCTTCTTATCGTTTCTTTTAGAATCTTCCCTCAGGTAACAACAGTTCCTGAATTTCCGACTCAAAATGATTCTATTATTGTTTATCTCGATACATCGCAGCCTGGAGCCGAAGAGCTTCTTAATTATACCGGAACAGTGTATGCTCATACAGGTGTAAATACAAATTTAGGCGATTGGCAGCACGTAATTGGTTCATGGGGAAATAATTCAACACAGCCGGCTTTAATAAGGTTAGGCACAAACATATACAAACTTGTAATAGGCAATCCAAAAGAGTTTTATAATGATACCACCAATGAAGAAATTTCTGCATTGGCATTTGTATTCAGAACTGCGGACGGAAGCAAGCAAACAAGGCCTGATATTTTTATTAATATTTATGAGCCGGGATTAACGGTAAAAGTTGATCAGCCGATTGTTTCTGTCGATTATCTTGATCCCTTAAGATCTCCTGCTTTTGTTAATAAGGATGATTCCCTGCAGATTAAAATTTCCAGCGTTGAAATCGGAACAAAAATCTCCTCGATCAGCCTTTTTGTAAATAATGTCCTGGCCGCTCAAACAGATTCAAATCAATTAGGCTTTAATTTTATCTCTAACAATTATAGTGTCGGCGCTAATAATGTTAAAGTTATTGGTGTAGATACTTCAGGTATTGCCGATTCATCCTTATTTGTTTTGTTTGTAAATCCGGCAGTTGAAAGTATTTCCAGTCCTGCCGGAATTCAATATGGAATAAACTATATAAATGGCTCAACAGTCACGCTGTCATTATTTGCCCCAGCTAAAGAATTTGTTTATGTCCTTGGAGATTTTAATGATTGGAAAGTTGATACTGCCTATTACATGAAACGGGATGAGATTAATGTGAATAGTGTTGTATGGTGGTTAACCATAAATGGTTTGAATCCGGGAGAAGAGTATGCTTTTCAATATTTAGTAGACGGCATTATACGTATCGGAGATCCCTATTCTGAAAAAGTTCTTGATCCATGGAATGATCAATATATTACCGGTGATACTTATCCTAATCTTAAAGAATATCCGGAAGGTAAAACATCAGAACCTTCATCGGTACTTCAAACAGATCAGATTCCTTACGAATGGAATACAACCGGATTTGAACGTCCGGCAAAAACAGATTTGGTAATTTATGAATTATTAATCCGGGATTTTGTTTCCACTCATAATTATCAAACTCTGATTGATACACTGGG
>JBLNGL010000155.1:0-4670 GCA_050264735.1 Ignavibacteria bacterium
TACTATTATTATCGATTTCGATTCCCCTGCTGTTATCGTATGCATCTGTTATTGAAACACCGTTCACCCAGTATGCAATTTCGGTTGTCCTGCCGCCTCTAATATGAAAATCTCCGTCAGCGTCCTTGGTTACCCCTGCTTGGAGCTGAAGCACGTCATTGAACTCGGAAACAGGGAGTGCTTGAATTTGTTCGGAGGAAATCAATGACTGGCTTGACGTTACATCTTTTTGGACTACATCCTGTTTGCTTTCCACGACTATTGCTTCCAGTTCAACAGCAGTTTCTTTTAATTCAAAATCCAGGTTGGTAGTTAAATCAATCGATATGCTTACATTTTCATATTCAACAGGCTGGTAGCCGATTGCCTGGGCTCGGACGGTATATTTACCGGGAGGAAGATTGAGCATTACATAATTGCCGTCTAAATCGCTCGCCGCACCGAAATTGGTTCCCATCAGAATTATATTGACAAAAGGCATCGGTTCTTTAGTCTCAGCATCAACGACCTTTCCTGATAATTTACCGGTAGTACCTCCCCATATAAATGAGCCTGCAGAATATATTAGGAAAGAAATAAGTAGTAGAATTTTTCTCATAAAATTCTCCTTATTTTAAATTCTTATTACACATATCTTTGAAGAAATGCTGTACTTTCATTTTATTAACTTGCAATCGTATAACTTTTTAAAAGCTGGTTATCTATTTCCACGATTACTTTCTTTTGAATCTCTTTTAAATAACCTTCCATTATCCGGCTCCTGCTTTCAAGCCTGACAGCGGAAACTGCTTTCTCTTTTACTTCATTGAATTCAAATGGTTTTTTGTCAGTCTTTCCAAGCACTTTAAATATTCCATAATAATCCTGAACTTTAAGAGGCCCGATTAAACTTCCGATCTCCGAATTCCATAGAGTATCTTTCAGCATACCATACTTCGAAACCGGGGCGAAACCCATTTCCCCACCGTTTTCAGAAGACCATTTTCTATATGAATAAGCCTTTGCCAGTTTTCCAAAGTCCTCACCGTTTCTTAATCTCCGCATCATAAATTGAGCAGAATCCTGGTCCTGCAAAATAATTTCCTGCACATTCAATTCTTTCTCCGATGAAAAGAGATCTAAATTCTTCCGGTAAAATTCCAAAGCTTCGGAATCGGAAATTTCATAGCTATCTATTATAAATTCTTTTTTGTATTTCAGGAAAAGATTGCTGCCCATTTTTGCCGAAGCCTCGAGAACTTCAGGATTTTCATCATAACCTTTTTCTTCGGCAATTTTTAAAAGTTTTTCCTGGATAATGAAACCTTTAATCGCACTCTTCAGGTTTTCAACGCTTTTGATTCTTTCGTTATAAGAAGACGGAAGTTCTTGAATCCATTCCGCTATGTCCGAGACTATGTAAATTCTTCCATCAAATTCAGCACATTTTGCTTCCGGACTCAAACTGCTCTTTATTTTTTCAGATTCCTCAGGCGAATTCGAGCCGCCGGCTAAAAATCCGGAAAAGAGCTTATCAAGCGCTGCATCATCAAAAGAAATTTTATCCAGCTCAATTATTTTGTTCAGGTATTCAGTTTCTGCAGGTTTCTTTTTCCAGATTTTAATTAATCTTGTTAACTGTTGTTTCTTATTTAAGAATTGATTCTCGGTCAGCAGCGGATTACTGAGTATGTCTTCAATTTTAATTATGCTGAATCCATATTCTGTTTTGACAGGCTTAGAAATTTCACCGACTTTCATTGAATATGCGGCTTCTTCAAATGCAGGATCCATATCGCCCCATGAAAAATATCCCAGGTAACCTCCGTTATTTTTTAACACCGAATCGGTAAAGATTTGCCCGGCAAGGTAGTTAAAATCAACTCCTATTTTTAATAGTTCATAAAGATTATCAGCTTCTTCCTCTGTTTCAGAATAAAGGTGGCGCGCTGCGATTTTTTTATTAATCTTTATGAAAGCATCCCTCAGTTCCTCCTCTGAAGCAGAGATATTTGCATAGATTTCACGGTCCTTCAGAAATGCCAGCAGTGTTTGGTTTTTAGTCCACTCCGATTCTTTCTTATATTCCGGATTGTTAATAATGTTTTCATTATTATCGTAATAACGAAGCAGGATTTCATTAACCATATTGCTTAATATAGACTGCCGTGCAGCGATATTGTCTTTAACGCCTGAATAGAAAAGATATCTGGAATACCTGTCGGCAAATTGATTGATTAATATCTGATGAGTTCCGACTGTGGCAATTATCTGGCCTGCCTTGTCGGCAGACAGGCCGGCAGGGAGGTTTTTTTCTTTGCCGGGGGAGGAAGAAATAATCAGTATAATTAATAATATAACGATAAACTTAAATTTCATCCCAAGCATTCAAATACTTTACATGGGTTATTTAAAGAAAGATTTGAGAAATATCCGCACAAAAAGAAATGCCTGTTTTTTTGATTTTTCCCAATCTTTTTTAAGCTTGTAATTGAAAATATTGATTTGTTTTGCTTCATTTCTACTACATAAATAAAGGTATTTGCTGAATCACATATTTAATTATCTTGTAAATACTACCTAAATAGAGTGGGTAATTTTCATTAAATTAATTTTTCTTTTATTGCCTTCGCAACGGCAGCCGACTGTGAATGTACATGTAGCTTCTTATAAATATTCCTGAAATGAAATCTTACTGTTTCGATGCTTATAAAAAGAGTATCGGCAATGGCTTTAAAGCTGTTTCCTTCTACAAGGCTGCTTAATATTTCTTTCTCCCTGGGGGTTAAAATAGAATTGTCATTTCCCGGTGCAGTCTGATTCTTCCTCAGAAATAAATCAATTACTTTCCTGGCAATATTGCTGCTCATCGGGGCTCCACCCTGATATGCATCCTGAATTGCCTCCAGGAGTTTCGAAGGTGGAGTTTTTTTCACAAGATATCCGGAGGCACCTGCACATAAAGCTTCGAATATTAACTCGTTCTCCTCATAGATTGTCAAAACTAAAATTGTCAAATCGGGAAGCATCCCTTTTATCTGTCTGATTCCCTCTATGCCGCTCATCCCCGGCAAACCGATATCCATCAACAGCACATCGGGTTTCAGCTTGATGATATTTTTAATCATGGTTTCACACTGCGAATGAGCTGCAACGCATGAGTAACCTTCCGTACCGTCAATTAATATTTTTAATCCCTCCCGGATTGTATCATTATCTTCAACAACGGCAACTTTGATCATTTCGGGTCTCGAATTTCGGATTTCGGATTTGTAATTAATAATTTTTAGCAAGCTTAAGCTATTATTAAAAATAAAATCTGTCTACTACACGAATGAAGGGATTTGTCGGAAGGGATTGAATGAATCCTATCCAAAAAGGTAGAGAAAATCATCCGAATCAGTGTTCAGGAGAGATTTCTTCTTGGAACCGGACTAGTTTTCTATGATGGGTTTTAATATTAGAGCGCTCAGGGGATTAACTTTTATATTTCTCCCTTTCACAATTTTGCCCGTCAACAGATCTGTAAAAGAGCCCTTTCCATCAACCATAAAATTTTCTTCCTTGTCATTAATATTAAACAGCACGAAAACCTCGCTTGTATCATCGTATCTTCTGTATGAAAGATTGCTGCCCTGAGCTGTTAAAAATTCTATGCTGCCAGTACTTAGGGCAGGATTGTTTTTCCGAATTGAAATTAATTTTTTATAAAAAGAAAAATGAGTATGATTAAATCCAACTGAGTCATATTGTTTAGCTACCGGCTGGTAATTACTGCGGGTTTCCGGATCAAATTTAAAATCATCCCACCACAAAGGCTTCCGGCAGTCAGGATCATCTGCACCCCACATTCCCATCTCCTCGCCATTCCATATTTGGGGTGAGCCGATAGTTGTAAAGAGGTGCACCAGGTAAAGCCGAACTCTTCCATAAGTGTCTGCACCCGGTTTCCCGGTTTTGTACAAAGAATCGTCCCTTGGGAGATTCTTGTATTTATATTTGTTTTTATTATTAAAATCTGTTAAAAGCCGGGGCGCATCATGTGTAGAAGAGGTATTCATCATGGAATAAAGATTTTCCCGATTCACTCTATTCCATTGAAACTCCAAGCTGTCTTTTAATTGCTGTGCAGTAATGGGAAAATCTGTTTCAGCAAAGAAATATCTCGCAGGTCTGTAAACATGATAAAACATTACCGCGTCAAAAATATTTCCTAAATACGGGACAGGATTCATAAAAACATCCGGCCATTTTTCCCACCATATTTCTCCGACCAAGTACGACCGGGGATTAATAGACCGGACAAATTTTCTATAATCGCGCCAAAACTTTAATCCTATTTGGTCTGCAACATCAAGGCGAAACCCGTCGATCCCTTTATCTATATTGCCATCGGGCGCCATCCATCGTTTGGTTACAGAAAATATATGTTCTTTAGCTCCCGGATTGATATCTCCATGGTACGGCTTTCCGTTTATACGTTCTGTTTTAATATTGCTTTTTTTGATCTCGGGCATAGATCTGACGTTATTCCATCCTTTGTATTTAAATTCATTGTTGGAAGTTGAAGGATCATCGAATGAAATAATTTCATACCAGTCTTTAAAAGCCGAGGCAGTTTGATTTTTTAGAATGTCCTGCCATGCCCAGAACATAACCCCGGTATGATTCCAGGAAAAATCCATTATAAC